>NZ_JBRIIQ010000053.1:0-28239 GCF_052976905.1 Glaciimonas sp. GG7
CAAAGAACGACAGCCGTTGATAGTGCTGTTTTCAGGAAACGGCGATTGAATGTTGCTGAGGGTATGTTAAGCATGATGTGTTCACGATGGATGAATGATATTTAGCTGAGGCTGGAGTCTCAGACTCCAGCCTTTGGCGACCAACGACTTACAACGATTTAGTTGTACTCGACGGCCACCGCGACGCTGCCTGTGTAGTCAGCATGCGCTACTTGCGTGGCGGAGACTGTCAGCGCACCGCCGACGTAAATCGATTGCGCACCAGAAGCCAGCGTGCCGCCGCCAGTACTGACGTTGCCGCTAGTTGCGCCAGCGCCGCTAAAGCTGCTAAAAATAGCCAGTGTCATGGTGTCAGCTGGTGTGGAGGTACTGGCAAGCGCCGTACTGGTACTAGCAAATGTCACGCTGTAAGTAGAGCTGCCGTCTCCGGTGACATTAAATTTAGCTGCAGTTGGCGTGGTGCCGATGCTTGACAGGATCGGTCCGGAAGTAGTCCGGGCACCGCTGGTACTGACTGTAACGGTGCCGCCCGCGCCATGGGCGAATGAGCCAAAGGCGAGATCAGAAGCCTTGGTAATGGCGATAGGTACTAACACCGTGGCGCTCGCAGCGGCAGTTGAGGGAGCTGCGTAACTGTTGACGCCAAAACCAGCGCAAAGAACGACAGCCGTTGATAGTGCTGTTTTCAGGAAACGGCGATTGAATGTTGTTGAGAGTGCGTTGTACATGGTGTGTCCCTATTATCGATTATTGATATTTTGCTAATATTACGTTTTGCGACAATAACGATCAGGGATACAGGCGGGGATACAAAGCGGAGGGGCATGGCGAGGGCGCAATGAAGCAACACACAGCACAAAACATGGGCTGGATTTTACTTTCGGCGACCCCGCTATCATTGGCAAAAGCCAGAAGACCGGAAGCTTTGCGTCCTCGCCTTTCGACGAGTTTGCTATTATCGATTTAATTGCTGATTGTTAATTGTTTCAGCAGAGCAATATTACACTGTTTTGAATTGTGACTTTATTTATTTGGGCAAATTTAATTAAAGTGTATTAATTTGCGCATATGTATCTAATTGGTCCGATGCGCTTGTCCGAGTTTCTGTTCAAGACGGCTTTGCAGGCGCTCAAAACAATAGCTTAAACACCAATAAATGGCAGCCGCGGCAAGATACAGTGGCAGCGGTCGAAATGTCACAGCAATGATTTCTTTGGTCGATAGCATCAATTCGGTCACCGTGATGACAGACACCAGGGAGGTGTCTTTAATTAAGCTGATCAAGGTATTACTCATGGACGGCACCGCAATCCGTATCGCCTGGGGCGCCACGACAAAGCGCAGAGTTTGACTATAGGTCAGTCCGAGACTGTAGCTAGCTCCCCATTGACCTTGATGGACCCCGAGAATCGCACCGCGCAGACTTTCTGACAGAAACGCGGACGCATTCAGACTTAAGGCCAGAATGCCAGCGGTGAGGGGCGAGAAAGTGATGCCGATACTGGGCAGGCCGTAATAAATCACAAAAATTTGCACTAACAGCGGCGTGCCGCGTATCAGACTGACATACACACTGGCGGGCCAGCGGCACAGGCGTGATGGCAAAATTCTTGCCACCGCCAGCGGAAAGCCGAGCAGCAAGCCGCCGAGCATGGAGGACACCGCAAATATCAGGGTGTAGCCCACACCTTTGAGTAAGGTCGGTAGCGCTTGTTGTAGCAATGCCAGTAATTCCATGGTGTCTTTGTTGAGTCTGATAGGTTAAAAAATATCCCCGCGCGGAGATCCGGGCGGGGATATTAGTCGCTGATGGGGGCACTATTTTAAAGCAGGACGGCGGTATATGTTTTGCTCCACCGAATGATCAATCTGGCGTTATTTAGCGGTCGGTGGTTTGCTCACGTCTATGCCAAACCATTTGATAGAAACTTGTTTGAAGCTACCGTCTTTTTCGATGTCTTCAATGGCTTTATCCAGCGCGGCCTGAAATTTTGGATTCCCTTTTTGGAAAGGAATCCCGATCTTGTCTATCGAGCCGACAGGCGCACCGGCTTTGAGCGGCAGGGTCGTATTTTTCAACAAATAACCGACCAGCAAACTGTCGTTTAACGCCGCGTCGATCCGACCGCTTGCCAGGTCCGACAAATACTCTGGCGAGCCGGGGTAGGTTTTGACGTCGATGCCGGGGATGCTTTTGGCTTTTTGTTCAAAGTTGGTACCTTGACCGAGTCCGAGTTTTTTACCCTTTAAATCTTCCAGGCTGGCAAAGTTACGTTTTTCATCTTTACGCACGATCAGTTGCGGGCTGGAGATGGTGTACGGGACGGAGAAATCGAAGGCTTTTTTGCGCTCGTCAGTGATGCCGACCTGATTGAGAATGACATCGTATTTACCCGCGCCCAAGCCTGCCAGTATCCCACTCCATTCGGTGGTGGTGAATTCGGTTTTAACGCCTAATTTGGCGGCGATCAGGTTAGCGACGTCGACCTCAAAACCGGAAAGCTGACCATTTTTAGGGTCTTTAAAATTGAACGGTGGATAGTTGCCTTCCATCGCTACTTTTAAAGTGCCACGCGCTTTGACGGTATCGAGCAGATCGGCGGCGAAAGCACTCACAGCGATGCTTGAGACCAGCACTGCGGCGGCGATGGTGGTCAATTTGGAGAGTTTGAATGCGGCCATTTTTATTCCTTCGGTTAAAACATTGACCGACCATCTTAGCGTTCTGGACCGTGAAATGGAATGCGTGGGCTAGTTGTTTATGTCATATAGATATATTCAACGTACTGCAAAATTGCAAAAAAAACAGGCCTTATGATTTCTTCTGCGCCAGCTTCAACGTCAAGATTTCAAATTGCCGATACAAGGCGGCGACTTCAGGATTCCATTGCGCCAGCGCGGCGTATTGCCGGGCAACGGTCGCCATATCGCCGCGTGCGATGGGGCCGGTCAGCGCTGCGGCTGGTCCGAGTCGGAAAGCGTCTGCCGCGCTCTGGGTCAGTAGCGGTGCAATTAATTGCAATGCCACATCGGGAGCCAGTCCCGCTTCTACGTAGGCCTGACGGGCGGTATCAACGAGCGTCACCAGATAGTTGGAGGCAAACACTGCGGCTGCGTGATAGACGACTTTATTCTCGCGTTTGATATCCACGCAACGTGCACCAATAGCCTCGAAGACGGGGATCAATACGGCGAGGGCGGGGGCATCGCCTTCGCTGCCGCAAAACGTGCCAGTGAAGTCCTGAGCGACTTGCTGCGGATCGGCAAAACTACGGATGGGGTGGATGCTGGCGACTGCTGCGTCTTGCTCAGTTGCAGCACTCAGTGCGTTTGAAGACAATGCGCCGCTGCAATGAAAAACAATGCTGCCGGGAGTGAGTTTGCCGCTGGCGGCGAGCGCTGCGCAAGTCGGGGCGATCTGGTCGTCGACGGTTGCGATCAGGTAAATATCTGCTTGTTGTAGCGCGGCGTAACTTGTGACGGCATGACCTGCGCCGATAAAGTCGCAGGCTTGCTGTGCGCTGCTTTGTGAGCGATTGAGGACATCGCGTAATTGAAAAATCCCACATCCAGCCCACAGCCGCGCTAATGTTTTGCCGACCTTACCGCAGCCGATGATGCTCAGCGTGCGGGCTGGAGAGCCGACGGCGGTAACGCCATCGGCTTCGGCACTTAATTGCCCAACTGTTCCAACGCTTCTTGCTGTTCCAGCCATTCCGCCTCCAATTGCGCCAGTTCTTTCGCGTAAAACGCCTGATCGGTCAACAGTACTGTCAACTCTTTCTTTTTGTCTTTGTCGTAGATTTCCGGATTTGCCAGATGGGTGTCGACTGTAGCTTTTTGCGCGTTGCGCTTGGCCAACTGCTCATCAAGACGTTTGATGCGCAATTCGATCGGCTTTTTCAGTGCGGCCAGTTTTTGACGGGCATCGGCATCCACACGTTTTTGTTCACGGCGGTCAGCGCTATCGCCTGATATGGCGGCTTCTGCCACGGCAACTTTGACCGCTTGCGTGGCCTTTGGCAGACCGGTTTCTTTGCCGGTGTTTTTGGCAGCGAGTTTGGTCTTGAACAGCCAGTCTTTGTAATCGTCCAGATCGCCATCAAAGGGCGCGACTTTACCGTCGGCGACGATGATGAATTCGTCGGTGGTCGCGCGCAGTAAATGGCGATCATGCGATACCAGTACCAGCGTGCCTTCGAACTGCGCTAACGCCATGGTCAGCGCTTCGCGGGTTTCCAGGTCCAAATGGTTGGTCGGTTCATCGAGCAGCAGCAGGTTAGGGCGTTGCCAGACAATCAGCGCCAGCGCCAGACGGGCTTTTTCGCCGCCGGAAAACGGTGCGATCGAACTGGTCACCATCGGGCCGTTAAAGTTAAAGCTGCCGAGGAAATTGCGTAGTTCTTGCTCCCGCGTGGTCGGCGCAATTTTTGCCAGATGCCAGAGCGGGGATTCGTCGTGACGCAGCATTTCGACCTGATGCTGGGCGAAGTAACCGATCGACAGACCTTTACCGAACTGGGCGTCGCCGCTCAAGGGTTTGAGTTCTTCGGCGATGGTTTTGATAAAGGTGGATTTACCTGCGCCGTTGACGCCCAGCAGACCGATACGCTGACCGATTTGCAACGAAAATTTGATGCCGGCGATGATGACCTTTTCGGTGACTTCGTGACTGGTCTGGCTTTCGACGCGATAACCGGCGTTGACGTTTTCCATTGTCAGCAGCGGGTTTGGTGCGCTCAGCGGCTCGCGGAACTCAAAGGAAAATTCGGCCGCTGCACGTAGCGGAGCCAACTCTTCCATCTTGGCTAGCGCTTTCATCCGGCTTTGGGCCTGACGGGCTTTACTGGCTTGCGCTTTAAAGCGGCTAATAAACGACTCTAAATGCGCCCGTTGACGGGTTTGTTTTTCCAACGCGCCAGCGGCCAGAATCATTTGGGCTGCGCGTTGACGTTCGAATGAGGAGTAATTGCCGGTGTAGCGTTTGAGTTTGCGTTCATCGATATGCACGATGACGTTGACGACGCCATCGAGAAAGTCGCGATCATGGGAAATGATGATGAGCGTACCGGCGTAGCGTTTGAGCCAGTCTTCGAGCCAGATAATGGCGTCCAGATCCAAATGGTTGGTCGGCTCATCGAGCAGCAACAAGTCAGATGGACACATCAGGGCTTGCGCCAGATTCAAGCGCATACGCCAACCGCCGGAGAAGCTGGCGACCGGCTCTTGCATTTGGGCCATAGAGAAGCCAAGACCGGTGAGCAATTGCTCGCCGCGTGAACGCACGGTGTAGGCATCGGCGTCGGCCAGCGCGCTATATAACTCACCGATGAGCGTGCCGTTGGCGGCGCTTTCTGGTTCGCTTTCGAGAAAAGCCAATTCTTCTTCAAGACGACGCAGCGTGATATCGCCATCGATCGCGTATTCCAGCGCCGGACGGTCCAGGGCTGGGGTTTCTTGCGCCACGTAGGCCATACGCCATTTAGTCGGAAAGTCGATTTCACCAGCATCGGCATGCAGTTCGCCGCGCAAGAGGCCGAACAGACTGGATTTACCTGCACCGTTGGCACCGATGAGACCGATTTTGTCGCCCGGATTGAGGGTGAGTTCGACTTTGTCGAGCAGCGGCTTGATGCCGCGCATCATTGAAACTTGTAGAAAACGTATCATTAAAATAGCTTATTGGTGGTGCGTTGGGGGAAGCAAAATTGCCTGTTTTCAATTATTTGTTGCTTATGGAGAACAGATTAAACCGTTATCGGCGTTATGCAAGGTTTAAGGTGCTTAGCGTGGATCGGCGGTTTGTGATCATCAGCGCGATAGCCTTGGGCTGGATATTTGAGGCTGATAAAGCAATTCGAGCGCATTTCAGCGCAGTGCCCTAAAAAAGAAAGCGCCTATGATAAGGCGCTTTCTGGTTATTTACCAAAATTATGGCTGGTTGGTGTTGTGTTGGTGTTGCGTCGATGTTGCGTTATCGTTAAGGAAGCTGATCCGCCATCACCAAAAACACCATGTCATCGCCAGCACTGGTCGATACCCAGGTCATTTCCAGCTCCGGGAAGGCAGCTTCGGCAAACGCCCGTTCGTTACCGATTTCAACAATCAACACGCCATTTTTGGTCAGGCGCTGCTTTGCACCGGCCACGATTTTGCGCACCAGATCCATCCCATCGTCACCACCGGCCAAGGCAATCTGCGGTTCGGCCAGATACTCTTTTGGCAGTTTGCCCATTGATCCGGTATTCACATACGGCGGATTGGTGATGATTAAGTCGTATTTTTTATCCGGGACGTTGGCATACAGATCGGATTCAATCAGTGTGATGCGATCTTGCAAGTCGTAGTCGTCAACGTTACGGCGTGCAACCGCGAGCGCATCGGCGGAGATGTCGGCGGTGTCCACGTGGGCGTTGCCAAAGGCGTCCGCCAACATGATCGGCAAGCAACCGGAGCCGGTGCAGAGTTCGAGAATGTTGGTGACCGCCGCCGGATCCTGGACCCACGGTGAGAAAAATTCAGGAATTAATTCCGCGATAAATGAGCGCGGCACGATCACCCGCTCATCGACATAAAAACGGTAATCGCCGAGCCAGGCTTCTTGCGTGATGTAAGCAGCAGGCACGCGCCCGATACTGCGCCGCTCGATGACGTTTAAAACCGCTTCGACTTCGTGCGGTAATAAACGGGCATCAAAGAACGGTTCGATTTTATCCAGCGGCAGTTTTAAGGTGTGCAGGATCAGATAAGCGGCTTCGTCGAGCGCATTGCTGCTGCCGTGGCCGAAAAATAGCGCCTCGGTATTGAAGCGGGTGACGGCGTAGCGTAGTAAGTCGCGGATGGAGGTAAATGTATTGGATGGCGTCATGGGTGCGGATAAGTTTGTTAGTGACTAAGAGTAGTGGCTAAGGAAAAATACTTTCCCGTTAAGAAAACCGTTCGTCCTGAGTAGCGTAGCGTATCGAAGGCGTGCAGCGCTGACTTCGATACGCCCTTGCGGGCTACTCAGCCCGAACGGTTATTAACTGAACGAGATGAGTGACTAAGTAGTCGGATTTGTGCCGCAGGACCGTCAGGCCAGCAAATTTTCGAGCGTTCGGCGATAAATGTTTTTCAGCGGATCAATAAAGCGCACTTCAATGTGTTCATCGATTTTGTGGATGCTGCCATTAGGCGGGCCGAATTCGATGACTTGCGGGCAGATTTGGGCAATGAAGCGGCCGTCTGAAGTCCCGCCGGTGGTGGATAGTTCGGTGTCGATGCCCGTTTCATCTTTAATCGCCAGGGCCAGCGCATCACTGAGTGTGCCGCGTGGCGTCAGAAACGGTCGTCCGCCGATGGTCCACGCCAATGTGTAGTTCAGCGCATGTTTATCTAGAATGGCGTGCACCCGTTGCTGCAAAGATTCGACCGTGCTGGCGGTAGAAAAACGGAAATTGAAATCGATTACCACTTCGCCCGGAATCACGTTGGAGGCGCCCGTGCCGCCGTGGATGTTGGACATTTGCCAGGAGGTCGGCAAATAGTATTCATTGGCGTCATCCCATTTTTCAGCAGCCAGTTCGGTCAGTGCCGGGACCGCTAAATGGATAGGGTTTTTAGCAAGGTGCGGGTAGGCGATATGGCCTTGCACACCCTTGACGATGAGCTTGCCGGACATGGTTCCACGGCGACCGTTTTTGATCATGTCGCCCAACTCACCACTGGAAGTCGGCTCGCCGACGATGCAGTAATCGAGTTGTTCGCCACGGGCTTTTAATTGTTCGCAGACCACCACGGTGCCGTCGGTAGCCGGGCCTTCTTCGTCGCTGGTAATTAAAAATGCGATCGATCCGGCGTGGTTCGGGTGTGCCTGCGTGAACTCTTCGACCGCAATCACCATCGCGGCAATCGAGGTCTTCATGTCGGCAGCACCCCGACCGTAGAGTTTGCCGTCACGATGACTAGGCAAAAACGGATCGGATTGCCATTCGTCACGCGGGCCGGTTGGGACCACGTCAGTGTGTCCCGCAAACACCAGCAGTGGTTGCGCCGACCCTTTGCGCGCCCACAAATTGGTGACGTCGCCGGATTGGATGGTTTCGCAGACAAAGCCTAGCGGTGAGAGCAATTCAATCAGACGTGCCTGACAGCCTTTGTCCTGCGGCGTGACGGACGATTGTGTGATCAGTTCTTCTGCTAAAGCGAGGGTTTTACTGGCGACGTTGGGCATAGTTTTATTGATTAAAAATTTGTTGATAAAGCGCGTCGGAAAAGCCGACGTAAGTATTTTTGCCGGTAAATAATACCGGGCGTTTGATGACGGAGGGGAACTCCAGCATCAATGGCATGGCGCTCACGCTATCGGTAATACCAGCGCGCCGTTGTTCGGACAGTGTGCGCCAGATAGTGCCTTTGCGGTTGACCAGCGTATCCCACGCGATATCGATGAGCCAGGTATTGATCAACTCAGGCGTGACCCCGTCTTTTTTGAAGTTGTGGAAGGTGAAGGCGATTTCTTGATCAGCAAGCCAGATGCGGGCTTTTTTGACGGTGTCGCAGTTGGGGATGCCGTAGAGGGTAATTGCCATGCAGGATTGATTCCTTCGAATGATATTGATTGCAGAATGGTCGCCAGTTACGTGCGGGCTTGTAAGTACTGTCAAATAAGTCCTGTCAAATATTGAGTGTGAACTCAGTATAAGTAGCGCCTTCATTTTTTTCTTCGGCAGGCAGGGTGCGATTGGTTGTTGCCTTGTTATTGAGCAACCAGTACAGATTACTCGGTGAATCGGCCTGAGACAGCGCCTCGTCTTGCGTGATGATGCCGTCATCGATTAACGCAATGAGCGCCTGCTCAAAGGTCTGCGAGTCGGGGGCCATGCTTTTTTCCATCGCCTCTTTAATCTGATTGATTTTTCCTTCTTCCATCAGTTCGGAGATGTGGCGGGTATTCAACATGATCTCGACCGCCGGGGTGCGTTTGTTGTCAACCGTGTTGACTAGTCGCTGCGAAACGATGGCCGTTAATGTTGAGGCTAAATCTTCCAACAGTGTTGCGCGATTTTCTGGTGGGAAAAAACCAATGATGCGGTTTAAAGCCCGATAACTATTGTTCGCGTGCAGGGTTGAGACGACCAGGTGGCCTGATTGGGCATAGGCGAGGGCGGCTGACATGGTTTCTTTGTCGCGGATTTCGCCTATAAAAATAACATCAGGGGCTTGTCGTAACGCGTTTTTCAGGGCGACTTCAAGATTGGCGGTATCGGTACCGAGCTCGCGCTGATTGACGATGGAGCGCTCGTTCTTGAACAAAAACTCAATTGGATCTTCTAGTGTAAGAATATGACCGGCCTGGGTGTGATTGCGATGATTGATCATCGATGCAATCGTGGTCGATTTACCCGAGCCGCATGCGCCAACCACCAACAATAAGCCGCGCTTGCGCGTGATGAGTTCTGTCAGGATCGGTGGTAATCCTAATTCTTCAAATGGGGGAATCTCGAAAGGGATGAAGCGAATGACTGCCGAAATGTTGCCGCGTTGCTTAAACACCGACAGCCGAAAACTGCCGACGCCGCTGACGGGCAAGCCGATATTGAGCTCGTTGTCGCGCTCTAGCACTTGCAGCCGAGAGGCGGGAATCACTTCTTCGAGCAACATCTGAATGGTAGTTTGGTCCATCTTTTGTTGATTGATGGGGACCAACTCCCCTTTGATCTTGATGTGAATCGCGGAGTTAATGGTCAGAAACATGTCCGATGCACCTTTTTCTTGCATCAGGCTAAACAAGCGATTCATGGACATTACGGACTCCTTCAAGAAAATTCAACCGGTAAACTGAAAAAATCGGCAGCGCCAACAATCATGTTGACACCGCCGATTTTGTTTTTTAGGCTTCGCGCAGCAATTCGTTGATACCTGTTTTGGCGCGTGTTTTTGCATCGACGCGCTTGACGATAACGGCGCAGTACAAACTATATTTGCCGTCAGCCGATGGCAAGTTGCCTGCGACCACAACCGAACCGGCTGGAACCCGACCATAAGTGACTTCGCCCGTTGCGCGGTCATAGATTTTGGTGGATTGACCGATGTAGACGCCCATCGAAATGACGGAGTTTTCTTCAACGATGACGCCCTCGACGATTTCTGAACGTGCGCCGATGAAGCAGTTGTCTTCAATGATGGTTGGATTGGCTTGCATTGGTTCCAATACGCCACCGATGCCGACGCCGCCGGACAAATGGACGTTTTTGCCGATTTGCGCGCACGAACCAACGGTAGCCCATGCATCGACCATCGTGCCTTCATCGACATACGCGCCGATGTTGACAAACGATGGCATCAGAACCACATTTTTGCCGATGAAGCTACCGTGACGGGCGACCGCTGGCGGGACTACGCGAAAGCCGCCTTTAGCGAAATCGTCGGCGGTGTAATTGGCGAATTTGGTCGGGACTTTGTCGTAGAACTGCATATGGTCACCGGCTGGCATCGGAAAATTGTCTTCCAGACGGAATGACAGCAATACAGCTTTCTTGACCCATTGATTGACGACCCAGTTGCCGTCGGTTTTTTGGGCTACGCGCAAAGTGCCTTCGTTGAGTTCGGCAATGACGTTGGCGACTGCCTGGCGCAAATCAGCCGGGGCTGTTTTAGGTGAGAATTCGGTGCGGTGTTCCCAGGCTTGGTCGATAAATTGTTCTAGAGATTGCGTCATGATTGGTTGCCTAAAAAGTTAAAAAACAGATGAGTTGCACTGAAATGGGTGTTGCAAAATAGTTAAAGCCCGCGCACAAATGCGACGATCCGTTGCGCCGCTTCCAGACATTCTTCGACTTCGGCCACCAACGCCATGCGGATGCGTTGCTGACCGGGATTGGTGCCGTGGGCGTCGCGCGCCAGATAGCTGCCCGGTAACACCGTGACGTTGTATTGGGCATACAAGCGTTTGGCGAAATCGATGTCGGAGAGCGTGGTCAGTTTGTCGACCTTGGCCCAGAGATAAAAACCGGCGTCCGGTAGCGATACATCAAGAACTTCCTGCAATAGTGGCGTGACTTGCTGAAATTTGGTGATGTATTTGGCGCGATTTTCGGCGACGTGGGTTTCATCGCTCCAGGCGGCGATCGATGCTGATTGAATCGATGGATTCATTGCCGCGCCGTGATAGGTGCGGTACAGCAAGAATTTCTTCAAAATAGCGGCGTCGCCAGCCACAAAGCCGGAGCGCATACCGGGGACGTTGGAGCGTTTGGATAAGCTGGAGAAGGTAATCAGACGCGGATAGCCTTCGCGCCCTAAAAGGTGGGCGGCCTCCATGCTGCCTAGCGGTGCTTCGGGTTTGAAGTAAATCTCTGAGTAGCATTCATCGGCGGCGATCACGAAACCGTAGCGGTCCGATAAAGCAAATAGTTCTTTCCAGTCGTCAAGCGTCAGTACTGCCCCGGTCGGATTGCCGGGCGAGCACAGAAACAACAGCTTGACCCGCGCCCAGACTTCTTCCGGCACGCTGCTGTAGTCCGGCACAAAATTGCGGGCCGGGTCGGAATTGACAAAATACGGCTGCGCGCCTGACAAATAGGCCGCGCCTTCGTAGATTTGATAAAACGGGTTCGGGCACATGACCAGCGCATCGCGGTCCGATGGATCAACCACTGTTTGCGCCAACGCAAACAAGGCTTCCCGCGAGCCCGATACCGGCAGAATCTGGGTTGTCGGATTGATCGCAGGCAATTTATAGCGGCGTTCCAGCCAGCTGGCGATGGCTTTACGCAGCGCATCAGTCCCGGTGGTACTGGGATAAGTGGCCAGGCCATCGAGGTTGTCGGCTAACGCTTGTCGGATAAAAGCAGGCGTCGGATGCTTAGGCTCACCAATGCCGAGGCTGATTGGTTTGTAGGCCGGATTTGGGGTGACGTCGGAAAACAGTGTTCGCAGTTTTTCAAACGGATACGGTTGCAATCTGTCTAGGAGAGGATTCATGTGTTTATTAAGGACAAAAAAGAACAGAAGAATAAATCGGGAGACTGAAAAAGCGTATTGCGCATTATATATAAGTAATGGAGGCTGCTGAGTACGCTGTATCTGTTAATAATTTGCAACTTTTTGCTATCTGCGGAAGTGTCCCCGAATGTTATGATGTCGCCCTTCTGCGAGAAATTTAGGACTTACTCAAAATCGCCCCAGCGGCGTTACGCCCGCCTAGCAGTACATTCGTACTGGCATCAAAGGTCTGCCTTGCTGGAACTATTTTGCGTAAGCCTTAATTATCTCGTACCCATAAATTGTTAAGTGCGGCGAATCCATTTTTCGCCGACGTTGATAAGAATAGTCGGTAACGTGCGTTTAACTTCCATTAAATTGTCGGGATTCAAATCTTTCGTTGACCCGACCAATTTTCAGGTTCCCGGCCAACTGGTCGGCGTGGTCGGCCCGAACGGCTGCGGCAAATCCAACATTATTGATGCGGTGCGCTGGGTCTTGGGGGAATCCAAGGCCTCTGAATTGCGTGGCGAATCGATGCAGGACGTTATTTTTAACGGCTCCTCGCATCGTAAGCCTGCCGGGCGTTCATCGGTCGAGCTGGTATTTGATAACGCAATGGGCAAAGCCGGCGGTCAATGGGGCCAATACGCCGAGATCGCCGTCAAGCGCACGCTGACCCGCGACGGTACTTCTACCTATTACATCAATAATCAATCGGTACGACGCCGCGATATTCAGGATATTTTCATGGGCACGGGCTTGGGGCCACGGGCTTACGCGATTATCGGGCAGGGGATGATTTCGCGCATTATTGAGGCGCGCCCGGAAGAATTGCGGATTTTTCTCGAAGAAGCGGCTGGCGTATCAAAGTACAAAGAACGCCGTCGCGAGACCGAAAATCGGCTCAACGACACCCGCGATAATTTGCTGCGCGTGGAAGATATCCTGCGCGAACTCAATACCAATCTCGAAAAGCTGCAAGCGCAAGCCGCAGTGGCGCACAAATTCCACGCCTTGCAGGGCGATCAGGAAGAGAAGCAGAAATTATTGTGGTTGCTACGCAAGAACGAAGCCAAGGCCGAGCAAGAGAAGTTTTTCCGCGAGATTGAACGCGGTCAGACCGATCTGGAAGAACAGACCGCGAAACTGCGCCACGTCGAGCTGGAACTTGAACATATGCGCCAATCGCATTACGCAGCCGGTGACCGGATGCATCAGGCGCAGGGGCATTTGTACCAGACCAACTCAGAAGTCGGCAGTCTGGAAGCGCAAATCAAGTTCGTTATTGAGTCGCGCAACCGTCTGCAAACGCAGCTCAATTCATTAACCGCACAGCGCGATCAATGGCAGCGTCAAAGCACGCAACATCAGGATGATCTGGCCGAGGCTGAGATCCATCTGGAAGAGTTGGGAGCCCGCGTTGAACAATCGCAGATTGCCGTGCAGCAGCACAGCGATCACGTGCCAGCGCTTGAGCAAGCGTGGCGCGAGGCGCAACTCAAAAGCACCGAATCGCGCGCCAAAATCATGCAGTTTCAGCAGCAAATTGCGCTGGAATCAACGCATCAGCGCAATGCCTCGAATATTTTGAATGGCTTGACGGTGCGGCGCGAGCGTTTGTCGCAAGAAAAAAACGGTTTGAATTTGCCCGATACCACGCATTTGACCAATCTGAAATACCAGCTCGAAGAAAAACAGGCTGGGCTGGAAGAAGTCGGCATGCAGTTGGAAGAGGCGCAAGAGCAGCAACCGCGTCTTGAAGAAGAGCGGCGTACCGCGCAGCAGCAGGTCAATACTGAAACGGCGAATAACGCCCAGCTCGAAGCCCGCCTGAACGCACTCAAACAATTGCAGGAAAGTGTGCAAAGCCAGGGCAAAGTCCAGCCGTGGTTGCAAAAGCACGAACTGGCAGAGTTACCGCGTTTGTGGCAAAAGCTGCATATCGATCAAGGCTGGGAAACCGCTCTGGAGTCAGTACTGCGCGAGCGCACGTCCGCGCTGGAAATGTCGAATCTGGATTGGGCCAAGGGATTTTTCAGCGATGCGCCGCCGGGCAAGCTGGCGTTGTTTACGCCTAACGGGATCGCGCTGGATAGCACTGTTGCGACTCCTGTCGGATTCAAACCGTTCCTCAATTTAATGCAGCTCAACGATCCGGGTTTACGCGCTTTGATGCAGGATTGGTTGCACAACGTGTTTGTGGCCGAGGACACCGTGACGGCGTTTGCTGAGCGTGCCAAGCTGCCGGTCGGCGCTTGTTTTGTGACCCGGCAAGGCCATGTCATCAGCAAAACCAGCGTGCGCTTTTATGCGTCCGACTCGGAGCAGGATGGCATGCTGGCGCGTCAGCAGGAGATCGAAAACATCACCAAACAATTACGTGCTCAGCACATGCTGGCCGATGAGGCGCGTTCGCGCTCGGTGCGGGCTGAGGCGGGACTGACGCACGCCACGCAGCGTTTGCAAGAATTGCGACAACGGCATAACGGCTTGACGCAAGCCGTGCATGGCTTGCAGATAGACGTGATGAAGTTCTCCGAGTTGCAGGAACGCTTTAACCAGCGTAGCACCCAAATCGCAACCGATCTGGCCGAAATTGCCGCGCAAGAGAATGAGCAGCAACAAGTCAAGATGGAGTCCGAAGCCAAGTTCGAACAACTCGACGCCGAGTTGGGCGAGCTGCAAGAAAAACATGAAGACGGGCAAACCGATTATCTGAATAAAGAGCAGCAACTCAATGATGCGCGGCAACGCTTGCGCGAGTTGGAGCGCAGCGCGCAAGAAGCCGAATACGCCGAAAAATCGCATCGCAATAAAATTGAAGAACTCAAGCGCAACATCGCCACGGCACTTGAGCAGGCCTCGCAATTGTTTGCCAGCATGCAGCAAGGCAATCTGGAATTGGAGAGTCTCAACGATCAGACCGCGCAAACCGGCTTGCAAGACTTGCTCGACAAGCGCACCGATCAGGAGCGGGCGCTGGCGGATGCGCGGCATGAATTGGATCAGGTGTCGCAAAATCTGCGTCAGCACGAAGATATGCGCACCCAGTCGGAGCGCAGCCTGCAACCGCAGCGCGAGCGGATCATGGAGCTGCAATTGAAAGAGCAAGCGGCACGCCTCAATCAAGAGCAATATGCCCAACAATTGGTGGAGTTTGGTGCCGATGAAGTGGCGCTGAGCGAGAAGCTGCACGATGACTTACGGCCTTCTTATTTGCAGGGCGAAGTCACGCGGCTGACCAATGCGATTGCGGCTTTGGGGGCGGTCAATCTGGCCGCGTTGGATGAGTTGGCGCAGGCGTCGGAGCGGAAAAATTTCCTCGATGCACAAAATGCCGATCTGACTGAGGCGATGAATACGCTGCAAGACGCGATTCACAAAATCGATAAAGAAACCCGCGATTTGCTGCAGGATACGTTTGATCGGGTGAATGGCCATTTTGCCGAACTTTTTCCGATTTTGTTTGGCGGCGGGCAGGCCAAACTGATCATGACTGGGGACGAGATTCTGGACTCTGGCGTGCAGGTGATGGCGCAACCGCCGGGCAAGAAAAATGCAACGATTCATTTATTGTCAGGCGGTGAAAAAGCGCTGACTGCGACGGCGTTGGTGTTCTCAATGTTCCAGCTCAATCCTGCGCCATTTTGTTTGCTCGATGAGGTCGATGCTCCGCTCGATGACGCCAATACTGAGCGGTTTTGCAATATGGTTAAGCGCATGTCGGAGAACACGCAGTTTCTGTTTATTTCGCATAACAAGATTGCGATGGAAATGGCGAATCAATTGATCGGGGTGACGATGCAAGAGCAGGGCGTATCGCGCATCGTGGCCGTGGATATGGAGTCGGCCAGAGGATTTGCGGCAGCGGCGGCATGATAGGACTTACGCAAAATCGCCCCAGCGGCGTTATCCTTCCTTGCCGTACGTTCGTACTGTCTTCGTCAGTCTGCCTTGCTGGACCGATTTTGCGTAAGTCCTGAGTTATTTGATATTTTGTTGGAGGCGGCGCGTTGATTTCCCTGTCGATGTTGATGTTGTCGGCGGTGTTTTTTGAATTAATACCAACCTGCAACAAAAAGTTACTGAATTTATCCAATATTAGTAGGCGTTCATCTGAGAATTCTTGATAATGACGCATTGGTAATAAAACGCATTTACCACCCATTTCAACCGTTATTTTGCGCGCAACGGCAGACACTTCGGTGTTTGCCGTTGCGCTTGAGGCCTTAGTCGCATGACCGATTTACAAACCAGTTTGTTCGTCATAGGCGGCGTCATTATTGTTGGCGTCGTCTCCTATAACAAATGGCAGGAACACAAAGCCAGGAAGAGCGTTGAGCGCGCTTTTTCGACATCGCACGACGACGTCTTGATGACGCCGCCAGCGGATAGTTCTGAGCGTCCTGAACGCCATGAGCCGGTGTTTTTTCCGCCGGAAAATAACGCCGAACCATTCGCCAGCGCCGATATCCCGCAAGACAATGTCGAGATGACTGCTGAGCAGTTGGCGACCGAGCCGCAAGGCCAGACACTCACGCCGCCGCTGACAAACGAGAGCGGTACTGATGCTGCTGACCCGGTGTCAACTAGTGAGCCGCAGATTGCGCAGATCGAATTGCCAGTAGACGGCCTGATCGATTGCGTTATTCCCTTGACGTTGGAAGCGCCGGTCCGTGGCGACAAAATATTGCCCGTTTTACAAAGCTTGCGTCATGTCGGCAATAAGCCGGTGAATTTTATCGGTGAGGATAGTCACGGCGAATGGGAGCCAATCGCCCACGGCGGGATCTACAAATCGCTCATGGCCGGCGTTCAAATGGCCAATCGTAGCAATGCGCTCGGCGAAATTGAATACTCAGAATTAGTCATGCGCCTGCGTCAGATTTGCGACGATCTGGGCGCTGAGCCTGATTTCCCGGATATGACTGAAGTGATGCAAGGCGCACGTACGCTCTTTCAATTTGTGGCCGAACATGACGCCCAGCTCGGCGTGAATGTTCACTCGCAAGGCGCGCCCTGGGCCGTCAATACGCTCTTGTCGGCGTTGACGCGGCAGGGATTTGATGCACGCACTGAGGGGCGTTTGGTGATGCCAGATGGCGATGGCGGCGTGTTGTTTTCGTTGTCGACGAATGCAAAGCCGAATAGCGAAACAACGGCGCGTCTGACGTTGCTGCTCGATGTCCCGTTGATTTCTCAGTCTCGCGATGGTTATGGTGCGATGGTGGCCTGTGCGCGTTCGCTGGCCTCGCGCTTGGGTGGCGTGGTGGTGGACGATAGCAATCAGCCGCTGGCTGATGATCAACTGAGCGAGATTGCCGGTCAGGTTGAGGCGTTCTATCTGGATATGGACGGCGCTGATATTTCAGCCGGTTCCGGTCGCGCTTTACGATTGTTTAGTTGATTGTGGGCTTGTTTCGAACAAATACGACTATCGTTTCTTCACTACCTATTTGAGATATGCAACCAAGTTTATTTGACGTCGGCGGCAGTGGGACCAGTCCCGATGCCGCCGATTGGCGTTTACGCGCAGAGTGGCTCAGCGCTGAGTTGAATCGCCATAATCATGCGTATTACGCGCTGGATATGCCTTCGATTCCAGATGCTGAGTACGATCGCTTATTTGGCGAATTGCAGGCACTGGAGCAATTGCATCCGGAACTCTGCACACCAGCCTCTCCTACGCAGCGGGTGGGTACTGCACCACTGCCGCAATTCGATCAGATCACTCATTCGATCCCGATGCTATCGCTGGGCAATGGCTTTGAGGACGACGATATTGTCGAATTTGACCGGCGCGTCAGAGACGGATTAGATACGCATACTGACGCCGAGATTGATTACGCCGCTGAACTGAAATTTGATGGTCTGGCCATCAATCTGCGCTATGAAGATGGTGTGCTGGTTCAGGCAGCTACGCGCGGTGATGGCAGTACGGGCGAAAACGTGACCAGCAATATTCGTACTATTCGAGCGATTCCATTGCGCTTGCATACCGATCATCCGCCTAAAGTGCTGGATGTACGCGGTGAAGTGCTGATGTTTAAGGCCGATTTTGCGCGTCTCAATGAGCGTCAGCGGACTGCCGAATTGAAAGAATTTGCCAATCCGCGTAATGCCGCAGCGGGCAGTTTGCGGCAATTGGATTCACGTATTACCGCGCAGCGGACGTTGCGATTTTTTGCCTATGGAATCGGCATGCTTGAGGGCGCAGACATGCCGCCGTCGCATTCTGCCTTGCTGGACTGGTATGCCTCGCTGGGGATTCCGGTTTGCAAGGAGCGTGCAGTGATCAAGGGCGCACAGGGTTTATTGACGTTTTTCAGGGATGTCGGTGCGCGACGGATGCAATTGCCGTACGAAATCGATGGCGTGGTCTACAAAGTCAATCGCGTGCAGCAGCAACAAATGCTTGGCTTTGTATCTCGCGCACCGCGTTTTGCTTTGGCGCATAAGTTTCCGGCTGAAGAGGCGACAACGCTGGTGCTCGATATTGAAGTGCAAGTCGGCCGGACCGGTGCGATCACGCCTGTGGCGCGTCTTGCCCCGGTATTTGTTGGCGGCGCAACCGTCACCAACGCGACATTGCACAACGAGGATGAAGTCCGACGCAAGGATATTCAGATCGGCGACACCGTGATTGTGCGGCGTGCCGGTGACGTGATTCCCGAAGTGGTCGCCTTTGTCCCCGAGCGCCGTCCGACCACAGCGCAACCGTTTGTGATGCCGACGGCTTGCCCGATTTGCGGCTCTGAGATTATCCGGCTGGAAGATGAGGCGATTGCTCGTTGTTCTGGCGGCTGGGTGAAATGTCCGGCGCAACGCAAGGGCGGCTTGCAACATTTTGTCTCGCGCCGTGCGATGGATGTTGAGGGCCTGGGTGAACAATTGATTGATCAATTGGTCGATCTTCGGATGATTACGACGGCGGCTGATTTATATAAACTTGGCGTGCTGAAACTGGCCGCACTCGAACGCATGGCCGATAAGTCAGCGCAAAACGTCGTGGCCGCACTGGAAAAATCCAAGTCAACTACGCTGGCCCGTTTCATTTATGCTTTGGGTATCCGCCATGTTGGCGAGGCCACCGCTAAGGAGCTGGCAAGCCATTTCGGTAATATCGATGCCGTCATGCAAGCAGCCGAGGAGCAATTGCTGGAAGTAGCCGATATCGGCCCGGTGGTGGCGAAATCGATATTATTATTTTTTAGCGATTCGTTGAATGTCGAACTTGTCGAACAATTGCGTGCTGCTGGTGTTACGTGGCCTGAGAACTTGCCAGCCGAAGCCAAGTCGACGTTTTTGTCCGGTAAAACCTTTGTTCTGACAGGCACGCTGCCGACGCTGAGTCGGGATGAGGCAGCTGCCTTAATCGAGGCTGCCGGAGGCAAGGTGACAGGTTCGGTATCCAAGAAAACAAGTTACGTAGTAGCCGGCGCGGAAGCCGGGAGCAAGCTCGCTAAAGCTGAAGAACTCAATGTCAGCATTTTGGATGAAAATGGACTTCGTACTCTTTTAGAAAGCGATCATGACAAAAATTAAGAAAGCAGTATTTCCGGTAGCTGGCTTAGGTAGCCGATTTTTGCCCGCGACCAAAGCGCAGCCAAAAGAAATGCTGCCGATTGTCGATAAGCCGTTGATTCAATACGCGGTCGAAGAAGCGGTTGCTGCCGGTATCACCGATATGGTTTTTATCACCGGACGCAACAAGCGTGCGATTGAAGATCATTTCGATACCGTCTATGAGTTGGAAAGCGAACTCGAAGCCGCCGGAAAAATCAGATTGCTCGAACTGGTACGCAACGTGATTCCTAAGCATGTGAATTGTATTTTTATCCGTCAGTCCGCGCCGTTGGGCTTGGGCCACGCAGTGCTCTGCGCCCGTCCGGTGGTGGGGGATGAGCCGTTTGCGGTCTTGCTGGCCGATGATTTTATGGATGTCGATGCCGGCCAAAGATCGGTATTAGCACAAATGACGGATGTCTTTGAGCAAGAGGGGTCCAGCGTCCTGGCCGTACAGGACGTGCCGCGTGCAGATACTAAGCAATACGGGATAGTCAGTATCGACCCTTTTAAGACCAATCTGGAGCGTGTCAACAGCATCGTCGAAAAACCGCAGCCGGAAAATGCCCCATCGACGTTGGCAGTGGTCGGGCGCTATGTATTGACGAATCGTATTTTTGATTGCCTTGAGGGTATCGGCAAAGGTGCTGGTGGTGAAATTCAACTGACCGACGGGATTGCCGCGCTGATGGAAAGAGAAAGAGTATTGGCCTATCGCTACACTGGTCAGCGCTACGATTGCGGCTCTAAACTGGGCTATCTGAAGGCAACCGTGGCGATGGGATTAAAGCATCCTGAGACGGGCGCTGACTTTGCCGAGTATCTGAAACAATTCTGATTATTTTGTCTGAGGAGTGATCCGATGAGTATTCGTGAAATTCTAAAAATGGGCGATCCGCGCTTGCTGTTGACGGCAGAACCTGTGACGGACTTCAATTCGCCGGAATTGGCAACGTTGATCGCCGACATGTTTGACACCATGCATGCGGCCAATGGTGCTGGGCTTGCTGCGCCGCAAATCGGCGTCAATTTACGTGTGGTGATTTTTGGTTTTAAAAATAATGTGCGCTATCCAGAGGTGGAGCCAGTGCCAGAAACGGTATTGATCAATCCCGTTCTTAAGCCGCTATCGGATGTTGTCGAAGAGGGTTGGGAAGGGTGCTTGTCCGTGCCCGGCATGCGCGGCATGGTGCCGCGTTGGCACAATTTGCATTACGAAGGTGTCGATCAGCATGGGGCTGCGATCAGCCGCACGGTTGATGCGTTTCATGCGAGGGTGGTCCAGCACGAGTGCGATCATCTGAATGGGATGTTGTATCCGATGCGGATTAAGGATTTTTCTCGATTTGGGTTTACTTCGGTGTTGTTTCCGGAGTTGGAGCCTGGGAATGATGATTAGTACGTAAATTGAAAACTGCTGAAGAGCAGTTTTTTAATTTTTACGTTTTGAAATAGCTCGTCACAAGCCAGTCTTTTGAGGAAAATTACGTTGTCCTTAGTTCATCCGTATTTCTATTCAGTTTTCCAACGGGCACCAAAATCTCGCGATTACCGTTAGATTGCATCGTCGACACTATGCCGCTTTGCTCCATTTGTTCGAGCAAGCGGGCGGCGCGGTTATAACCGATACGCAAATGACGTTGCACCAGCGAAATCGAAGCTCGACGATTCTTTAACACAATCGCAACTGCCTGATCATAGAGTTCGTCGCTTTCAGTTCCGCCCATAGCGGCGTTCGCGCCATCGCTGCCATCTTCGGCAACGCCGTCCAAAATACCTTCGACGTAATTCGGCTCGCCTTGTTCCTTCAGATAATCGACTACGCGATGGACTTCTTCATCCGACACAAACGCACCATGGACACGTATCGGTAAACCTGTACCGGCCGGCATATAAAGCATATCGCCCATGCCGAGCAAGGCTTCCGCCCCCGCTTGATCCAGAATCGTACGCGAATCGATCTTACTGCTCACCTGAAATGCGATCCGGGTTGGTATGTTGGCCTTGATCAAGCCAGTGATTACATCGCTCGAAGGGCGTTGTGTAACTAAAATCATATGAATACGAGCAGTAGATGCTTTTTGTGCGATACGGACTATCAGCTCTTCGACCTTCTTATCGATGATCTTCATCAAATCTGTTAATTCCTCAATGATGACCACGATTGCTGGTAACTTTTCTAATGACTCAGGCGCATCCGGCGTCGGGCTAAACGGGTTAGGAATTTTTTCTTCGCGCTTGTCAGCGTCGGCTATCTTTTGGTTATACCCGGTCAGATTGCGCACACCCATTTTTGACATCAGCTTATAGCGCCGCTCCATCTCATTGACGATCCAGCTCAACGCGTGACCGGCTTGGTGCATGTCGGTTATAACGGGTACTAGCAAATGTGGAATACCTTCATAAATCGATAATTCCAGCTTGTTTGGATCGATCAGAATCAAGCGCACGTCTTTCGGGTCGGATTTATACAGCAGCGACATAATGATGGCATTAATCCCCACCGATTTCCCTGATCCCGTCGTTCCCGCCATCAGCAAATGCGGCATCTTGGCCAAGTCAGCGACGACCGGATGGCCGCCAATATTCTTGCCAAGTGCGATGGAGAGGCTGGATGCGCCGTCGTTATAGACTTTAGAACTAAGAATTTCGGTCAGACGCACGATCTGGCGTTTCGGGTTCGGCAACTCCAGCCCCATGAACATTTTTCCGGGAATTACCTCAACGATACGGATGGATGTGAGCGACAAAGAACGCGCCAGATCGCGTGCCAATCCAATAATCTGGCTCCCCTTCACGCCGGTCGCCAGTGCAATTTCATAGCACGTAATGACAGGGCCGGGATAGGCTGCCACTACCGTCACCTGCACTCCGAAATCGGAGAGTTTCTTCTCGATCAGACGACTGTTGTATTCCAAGGTCTCGGCGCTGACAGTGACTCGCACTGGCGGAGCCTCGTCAAGCAAGGACAATGGCGGCAAGTTGGTATCGGGAATATCCTGAAATAAGGTCGTTTGACGCTTTCTTTCAATCCACTCGATTTTTTGAGCGGTCACAATTGACGGCTTAATACCGACCAGTGGTGTCTGCGCTGTTCTTGTATCTTGTTTTATTCTCGACTCGGCAAGATTATCCCCGCCGTGAGTTACACAGAAAATAGAAGATTTTCGACATTGTGGGCAGGTTGCTGGTGGAGTTGATCGTCTTGAGTTCCATACATAACCACATAATCTGCAAGACATTCTTCCGTACCATTTATCGGGATCTCGCTTGGATGCAATTGCAATAATAAATAGGAAAATAAAAAGTCCAAAAAATGATAAAAGTACTTTATCCATAAAATCGGTTCTCATTCATTGAATACATTGATAAAGGAAGTCGAACGACGTTAGTTGAACGAATTTAGGAATAATGTATTATTTATGCTGCCACTGAATAGTTGGCAAAGCAATCTCAAATTGCTTGTAATGTGACCTATTTAGAAATTATTTTCTACGGCTTAAGCAGTTTGATACAAAAAAGGGTTAGGTTGATGCTGTCGCATAAAAATGATGCGTGCTCGCGGCTTGATTAACTTATCAATAAATGATAATTTTGCGTATGACCAATCGTGATGCCAGCCTTGATACTCTTCTTTACCTAAATGGAGACACTTTCTTCGCCGATGCGGAAGGAGAGCATTGGGTGAAGTTTGTCGTAAAGAAGGTCCAGACGACACCTGAGCGTCCACATGGTTTGTAACGCGGCACAACAAGAAAAGTTATCGCCTGCTTGGATTCGATAATGCACATCCGATCCGTGAGGGAAGCGGGCCCGGAGCTAAAACCCGTATTGAATACGATCACCTGCATGGGGGAGAGTCGGTACGGTTCTATGAATATCAAAACGCCGCAACTTTGTTGATAGATTTCTGGATTGAAGTTGAAGCAATATTGCAGAAAAGGAGCGTCTGAATGGATACATTGAAAGTAGGGATTGCCACTCTCGAACAGTACAAAGCCCGGACGATAAAGATTGCACGTGGTGAGTATGTGCCGACCATCGATGAGCCTAAAGTCTGGTTTCAGTCGTTAGATAGTTTTGCGCGTGTGTTGTCGGACAAGAACCGGCAGTTGCTGGCGTTTATCGTGCAAACGAAACCGTCTTCGATGCGCGAGCTGGCTGAGAAAACCGGTCGCGCCGAGTCAAATTTGTCGAGGACACTTAAAACGATGGAAAGTCACGGCTTGGTGCATTTCGAGAAAGGCATCGGTCGCCAGTTGATCCCGCGTGTGAATTATTCGGGTGTTGAGTTGGCTGTTTCTTTTCAGTGATTCGTATAACACTACACCGCTGCACTTGAACGAAATAACGCCTGCTTTGCGGGCGTTATTTCGTTCAGCATGGATGATTGCAAGGATTCGTACTCATCGGGAGCGGAGCATAAGAACAAATTCTTACGTCCAACTGAAGTCGTCTTGTTTCGAGCTCTGTTGAGTGAAATTTTTTTGAGTCGTGGTTTTAAAACAAACTCCAAATTGTCTGGGCTTTGGGCGATACCGCCTTGTTGCAATTGTTGTTAAGTCTGACATGAGGGTGCAAAGACAAAACTGCTTGTTACGCTCAATTACCGAGATCCGACTGTAAAACATCCTCATAATCCTGCCCACCGTAGAGCACGCCGATGATGGATACCAGCTTAGTATCTACATCGAAGGCGATGATGGTGCGTTTCTTGTAATGCGTGATGCGCAGGCCGGGGCGAATGTCATCGCGGCGAGTCCCGCGATGTGGAAAGTCCTGCAAACTTTCGCAATATGTGATGATGGCATCGGTATAACGTTGGGCAATTTCTGGCGAAGCTGCGGTTGCTATGTGACCACAGAGGGCGATAGAGCTTTGCTAACTGTTCCTGCGCTTCCGGGGTGAAAATGACGCCATACTGCATTACGCTTTTGCCTTGATCTTTTTGTGTTCGGCTGCCAATGTCTTACGCACTTGCTCAGCAGTAACAGCGCGTGCAGGGTCAGCCTTCAATGCGTCACAGGCAGGGGCAACTTCTTACAGAAGCCAATTTTCCACAACACGACCACGTGCCATCAAGGCACGTAGTCCATCCCGGATTACTTCACTCTCGGTGGCATATTCACCGGAAGCAACTTTAGTTTTAACAGCGATTGCCATTTCATTCGGGAGAGTGATCTCAACCTTCCGCAATCCGCCTGGCAATATGTTCCAGCGCCTCTTCAACCTGATCGACCAGAATCAGGCACAAATCGCCTTCACCTAACGTCGCCAACGCAGTATCGATAGCGATAAATTCTCCATCAATTTCCTCACTGGCCGTAGTGCGTCGTGCATTTTTCAAGCCGTCCCGTAGCAGCGCCAATACTTCACCGTCGGCACGACCGCGCTGGCATTGATCCTGATACAGAATTACCTGATCAAAGGCGTCGCCGAGTAGTTGGGTTTGTTGGCGGATATCTTCGTCGCGGCGGTCTCCGGCACCGCTAATGACGACCGTGCGTCGTATGGCTGGCATGTTTTCAACTGCTTGCACCAGCGCTACGATGGCATCGGGATTGTGGCCGTAGTCAGCGATGACGGTTGCGCCGCGATAGTCGAACACGTTGAAGCGGCCGGGTACGGTTGCGGGGTCGTTAATGAATGAGCGTAACCCGGTGCGGATGATGTCCCAGTCAAGATCAAGCGCCCAGGCTGCTGCCGTAGCTGCCATCACGTTTTCGATCTGAAAGCGAATGGTGCCGTTGCGGGTCAGGGGGATGTGGGCCAGCGGTAATCGTATTTCGTGTGCACCTTGCGCTGCAACGATATCTTTGCCATCCAAATAGACGACGCGATGGCCTTGTGCGCGATGCGTGGTCATCACAGGGTTGCTGTTCTCGTAGGCGAAAAACGTGACAGAACCCGGGCAAACCTTGGCCATGCTGGTGACCATCGGGTCGCCGGCATTGAGTACTGCCACGCCGTTGGGTGCGACGTTTTCAACGATGACCCGTTTGACGACGGCGAGGTCTTCTACCGTACTGATGAAGCTAAGGCCGAGATGGTCGCCCATGCCGATATTGGTGATCACTGCAACGTTGCAACGATCAAAGCCGAGGCCTTCACGCAACACACCGCCGCGTGCGGTTTCGAATACGGCGGCGTCTACGTCCGGGTGCATCAGCACGTTACGGGCGCTGCGCGGACCGCTGCAGTCGCCCGTGTCGATGCGTTGTTTTTCGATGTACACACCGTCTGAGTTGGTCATGCCAACGCGCAGACCTTTGCAACTGAGAAGGTGAGCGATCAGGCGCACCGTCGTGGTTTTGCCGTTGGTGCCAGCTACGGCTACCAAAGGAATACGGCCATCATCGTTTTCGCTAAACATGGACGCGACGATTGCCTGACCGACCTGACGGCCCTTGCCGTATGACGGACTGATATGCATGCGCAGGCCAGGGGCTGCGTTGACTTCGACGATACCGCCTTCCTGCTCTTCCAGCGGTTTGTGGACGCTGTTGCAGACAACATCGACGCCGCAAATATCGAGTCCGACCATTTGCGCAGCGGCGACTGCGCGCGCGGCCATTTGCGGATGGACGTCATCGGTGACGTCGGTGGCTGTTCCGCCAGTACTGAGATTGGCGTTGTTGCGCAGGACGACGCGCACGCCTTTGGGCGGGATGGTGTCGGCCTGGTAGTGTTGTTTGGCCAGAGTGGCGATGGCGATGGTATCGAAACGAATCTTGGTCAAAGGCGTGGCGTGACCATCGCCGCGTAATGGGTCGCTGTTAACTTCATCGACCAGCTCGCGGATGGTGTTGACGCCATTGCCGATGACGAGTGGCGGATCGCGGCGGGCGGCGGCGACCATTTCTTTGCCGACGACGAGCAAACGAAAATCATGGCCGGGCATATACCGTTCAACGATCACGTCTGAGCATATGTCGACCGCAATATCAAAGGCGGCGAAGACTTGCTCACGTGTGGAGATATTGACGGCGACGCCTTTGCCTTGATTGCCGTCGCGGGGTTTGACGACGACTGCAGTGCCAATTTCCTGTGCGACAACCCAGGCATCGGCGGCAGTGGACACGACCCGACCTTGTGGAACAGGAACGCCAGCGGCGTTGAGTAGCATCTTGGTCAAATCTTTGTCTTGCGCGATCGCCTCGGCAATGGCGCTGGTCTGACTGGTTTCTGCCGCTTGAATCCGACGCTGGCGACTACCCCAGCCAAATTGCACCATGCTGCCTTCGGTGAGGCGGCGGAACGGTACGCCGCGAGCGACTGCGGCTTCGACGATGGAGCCTGTGCTCGGCCCTAAACGGACGTCTTCATCGAGTTCGCGCAGACGCGATAAGGCATTGATGAGGTCGAATGGTGCATTGTTGGCGGCCGCACTGCAGAGCGCTTGGGCTAATTCGAAAGCCAGTTTGCCGACTGCTTCTTCACTGTATTCGACGATGACTTGATACACGCCAGCTTCAAGCGCCTTAACGGTGCGGCTAAATGTGACCGGACATCCGGCTTGCGATTGCAGTGCGAGCGCAGCACTCTCCAGTGCGTGGGCCATCGAAATAGTACCGTCACTGCCGGTCGATTCGAGAAAACCGATATGTGGGAAGCGCGCCCGCAAGCGCGTCTCGAAATCGTCCATGCCGGCAATGGCGCGTTCGACCTCGGTGCAGGAAACAATGGCTTCTATGGCGGTATGGCGGGTCCATAGATTTGGGCCACGTAAAATACGAATGCGTGAAACGTCCATCAACAATTTTCCTGAATTTTAGTCTGTCTGCTAATTAAATAGGTGCTGCATTGGTGTTTCCAGACATCGCTGGCAACACCATGCCTGGGAGATTACTGGCGGTCTTTCTGCTCCAGATTAAAGGTCTCGATACCGGCGCGTATCAAGTCCACCGCGATACCAAGCGCCCATGTAGCGGCCACCGCTGCCAACACATTTTCTGTCTGGTAAGTTGGCTGACCATCTGCGGTTAAAGGAATCGTAGCGACTTGGGCCAGCATGATTTCATGCTTGCCGGTTGCCAACATAATTTGTCCGTCACGCACAAACACGGCACGTTTGTTTTGCATTAACTGCTCGGCAATCACCGGCAGCGTTGCATCCATGCCAAAGAACATCACCTCGCCATCGCATAACTCTGCCATTGCAGTGACCAATGCGTCGGCAGCATTGAGAACGGCGACACCGCTCGGCAGCACGATATCGACCTGCGTACGTAATACCTTCGCCATCTGTTCGGCGTCGTCGATGTAGTACTCAGGCAACGTATCGTTGATGGCGATATTGGTGACTACGCCAACCTGACAGCGATCGTAAGCCAAACCTTCGGACAGAATAGTCGTGCCGCCGTTTTCAAATACGGCTGCCTCTACCGCACGATTGAGTAATACCCGATGCGCACCGGTCCAGTTGGCGCAATTTTTTTTCTCAACTTGTTGATTGTTGAAGTAGAGGCCATCGCCGCACGCCAGACCGGTGTGGAGGCCATTTAAATTGAGCAGACGGGCAACTAATTGTGAAACGACAGTTTTACCGTGGGTGCCGGTGATGCCAACAATCGGAATACGGCCGTTTTCTTCGCCTGAAAATAGGTGGTTAATGATGGCCAGGCCAACCGGCTGCGGCTCGCCCTCGGCAGGCTTCAAATGCATCAACAGACCGGGACCGGCATTGACTTCGACGATGGCACCGCG
>NZ_JBRIIQ010000054.1:0-27965 GCF_052976905.1 Glaciimonas sp. GG7
GTCTCCGACTCAGTAGTTCTATGCCGAGTACCACGGACAAGCACGAATCGATCGCTACCGGACTCGATCATCGTGTTGCGCCACCGAATCATTCGAATACCATTTTTGGTATTGATCGGGCGTAACGTTTCGTAGGCTTTTTCTTTTTGGAAAAAACTATTGACGCCAGAGCGCGTGTCTTCTCGCTGTTTTTCATTGACGAAAAGATCCAAGGCATTTTTGCCGACCACGTCCGACTCCAATACGCCGGTCATTTCCTCGCACAATCGATTGAATCGTTTAATTTTTCCTTTACTGTCGATAATTACCACGAGCGAATTGACCTCTGAGACAACTTGCTCGGCAAATGTCAGGCTGCTTTCCAGATCTTTTGCCACGGCATCCGTATCGCCATAGTGCGCTGCCGTGCCGCCCCACAGCCAGGTATCGATTTTTCTACCAACCAGATGGAGCCGAATGGGATAGCCAAAAATGGCAACGGAAATTGCCAGAGTCGAAGTAACACCACT
Source organism: Glaciimonas sp. GG7 (assembly GCF_052976905.1). NCBI lineage: Bacteria > Pseudomonadati > Pseudomonadota > Betaproteobacteria > Burkholderiales > Oxalobacteraceae > Glaciimonas > Glaciimonas sp. GG7. Next base: position 510 of record NZ_JBRIIQ010000054.1, read on the forward strand.
CATTTCGCGCACCTCCATGGCTTGCGCCGGAGAGAGTTCGATGGCAACGGTGACCGTATCTTTTTCGCCAGATAGGTCCAACGCATCGCTATCGCTAGTCAGTTTCCAGCATGGGCTGGTTGTACCGAAGTGCGTATAGAGCTGGGGGTTATCAATGTCTTCTTCAATATTAAGCATCGCTACTCTCTTGTTTCTGGCGTCTGAAAACAGCATTCACCAAATTTCTTGCTACGTAAACTTGCGCTAATAGTACTTTTGATATTACAAACAACCGATTCTTTCGCCCGCACTAAAGCCTCTGTTGAGCGCTACCATTCAAGAGCCATGCGTGAGACTGTACTTTGTTGTGGTCTCAGCTTATGTGGATGAGGCAGGTAAATGGTCTGACGCGGATAACAAAAAAACTCACGCGTAGAGGTAGCTTTGAAGAACAGTGAGTGGGAACTACGAATAAGAATAAGGTGAGGCATGGCGTTTTACATTTGTTCGGCGAGAGTTTCCTCAAAGTAAGAGGCATTTGAGGCTATCACAAAATAAGCAAATAGTATTGAAATATGAGCAATATTAATTATAAATTTTGATGGGATAATGCGCGTCGTTAATGGCTTGACGCAGGATATCTCTTTATTCGTATTATGCAAAATTATATGACATACATTATTCGTATTCATCATATTAAAAATGCCGGATTTGTCAATGGATTTATCAAGCGTATCCGGAAGGGTTGTCATAAGCCACATACGTTAGCGACGTGCAATTGCACGCCGCTAACATACCCCTGTACTGCCTGCAGATCAGGCATTATTTATTTCCAGGCCGCGCATTTCGATTCAGCCTTAGTGGTATACGCCTGATCACCCGGTATCGTTTCCAGCACTTTGTAGTAATCCCACGGATATTTGGACTCAGCCGATGTCTTCACCTGCATCAAAAACATATCGTGCACCATCCGTCCATCCGGACGAACCACACCATTTTTAGCGTACATATCGTTGACGACAGATTTCTTCATCTGCGCCATCACCTTCTCCCCATCATCGGTCCCTATTGCCTTCACAGCATTGAGGTAAAACAGCGCTGCTGAATAATCTGCAGCTTGTAGCGAGGAGGGTTCTTTCTTTTGTTTGTCGAAGTAGCGTTTAGACCATGCACGCGTGTCAGCGTTTTGATCCCAGTACCAGCTATCGGTCAGATACATTCCCTGCGTCAGATTCAGACCGAGCGAGTGTATGTCGTTGATAAACATCAGCAGACCGGCTAGCTTCATGGTTTTGGTCAGGCCGAATTCGTTGGCTGCTTTGATCGAATTGACGGTGTCGCCTCCGGCATTGGCAAGTCCCAGAATTTGCGCTTTGGATGCTTGTGCTTGCAACATGAATGAAGAGAAATCGGAGGCCGATAGCGGATGGCGGACTTCGCCGATGACTGTGCCGCCGCTGGCTTTGACGACGGCGGCGGTGTCTTTTTCTAACGATGCGCCGAAGGCATAATCGGCGGCCAGGAAATACCACGATTTACCGCCTTGCTTGACGATGGCCGAGCCGGTGCCTTTTGCCAGCGCGACTGTGTCGTAGGCATAATGAATCGTGAACGGTGTGCAATCTTCATTGGTCAGACGGGCCGTTCCTGCGCCGACGACGAGGAATGGTTTTTTCTTTTCTGCCGCGACTTTGGCCATTGCCAGACCAGTTGCGGAATTGGTGCCGCCAATGAGCATATCGACGCCTTGCTGGTCAAACCATTCGCGTGCTTTGCCAGCGGCGATGTCGGCTTTGTTTTGATGGTCGGCGACGATGAGTTCGATTTTTTTACCGTTGAGCATGCCGCCGAAATCGGTAATCGCCATGCGTATGGCCTCAACGCCGCCGGGGCCGTCGATATCGGCATACACGCCCGACAAGTCGGTGATGAAGCCGATTTTGACCACATCGCCGGATATTTGGGCGCAAGCCGGATGCATTATTCCAGCCCCGGCCAAGGTCAGAATAGCGGCTGTCAGAATTTTTATTTTGTGTGTTTTCATGTCTTCTCCGTTGGATAAAAAAGTGCTTTTACAAACCGCTACATAAATGCCCGCCATCGACCACGATTTCGGACCCTGTCATATAGCGTCCAGCGTCGGACGCCAGCAATAATAACGCCCCGTCCAGACTGGCATAGTCGCCAAAACTGCGCGAGGGTATGCGTGCCTTGAGTTGCTCCCCGGCGGGGCTGTGCAAAAATTCCTGATTCAAGTCGGTGACGATATAACCCGGTGCAATGGCATTGACGCGAATGGCGTAGCGGGCCAGTTCCAGCGCCATCGAGCGGGTCAGGTGACTAAGGCCTGCTTTGGCCGCGCAGTAAGGCCCCACGCCGCCCGCCACGCGTTCGGCCAGAATCGACGTGACGTTGATGATGCTGCCGCCGTGATTTGCACTGAGCATGCGCTGGGCCGCTTCTTGCGTCATCATCCACGCGCCTTTGAGATTGGTGTCTAAAATCGCATCCCAGTCGGCGTCGTTATATTTCAAGACATTTTTGGTGTCGCTCACACCGGCATTGTTGACCACGATATCGAGCCTGCCGCAGGCGCTCACGGTCGCATCCAGACAGGCCTGGACCGATGCGCGTTGCGTGACGTCAAGCGCAATCGCGTGCGCTTTGCCGCCGTTGCTTTCGATCTCTGCCACCAATGCATGCAGCCGATCAATGCGACGTGCGGTGACAACGACTTGCGCGCCAGCTGCCGCCAGTGTCGTGGCGAAATGGCGGCCAATGCCGCTGGAGGCGCCGGTGACCAATGCTGTGCGGCCACGCAGATCGAACATACTGAGAACAGATTTAATCGGGTGATCGGACATTCAATTCTCCGGTGAGCGGGCCATGATTTTTTTTGCCAGACTCATCCGATGGACTTCGCTCGGACCGTCGTAGATACGGAAGGCGCGCACGTCGCGGAAAATGCGCTCAACGATGGTTTCGCCGGTGACGCCCTGACCGCCAAGAATTTGCACGCAACGGTCCACCACGCGCCAGATGGCTTCACTGCTCACTACCTTGGTCATGCTCGATTCGACATTGCCACGGCCGCCACGATCAAGCACATCAGCGCAATGCCAGATCGCCAGTCGGGTGGTATGCAGGTCCATCTCGTTATCGGCCAGCATGAACCCGACGCCTTGATGATCGCCCAGCGCACGGCCGAAAGACTGGCGTTGGCGCGCATAGTCGCAAGCGATGTCATGCGCCCGCCGTGCTGCGCCCAGCCAGCGCATGCAATGCGTCAGGCGTGCTGGTGCCAGGCGAATTTGGGCATAGCGAAATCCCTTGCCGATTTCGCCCAATACGTCGGCGGCGGGAATGCGTACATTCTCAAAGCGAAGTACCTGATGGCCGCCGTTAAAACAACTATCGAGCGAGTCCATATTGCGCTCGATCATAAAGCCGGGCCGGTTGGTGTCGGTCAAAAACATGGTCGCCGAACCGTCTTCCATTTTGGCCATGATGATCGCAAAACTAGCACCGTCGGCACCGGTAATAAACCATTTTCGGCCGTTGATCAGATAGTCATCGCCATCGCGCACAGCCGTAGTATTGAGCATTTGCGGGTCTGAACCCGCGCCACCATCGGGCTCCGTCATGGCAAAACAGGAGCGAGTATGGCCTTGTACCAACGGAGCCAGCCAGCGCTCTTTTTGCGCCGCCGTTGCGACCGCTTCCATCAGGTGGACGTTGCCTTCGTCAGGCGCGTGGATATTTAAGGCTACCGGTCCCAGCGGGGAATAGCCCGCTTCTTCAAACACAATCGCTTTGGCGACGTGCGACAAGCCGAGGCCGCCCATGTCGGTCGAGGCGTGCGGTGTGACCAAATCGTGCATGCGCGCTTTGGCAATCAATGCTTGCCGTAGCTCCGCGCTGGGGCCGTGCGTGGATTGGCGCGGATCGCGCTCCATGGGGATAATTTCTTCGGCAATGAACTGCCGGGTTTTTTTCTGCAAAGCCAGCAGATCATCGGGAATACTGAAATTCATCGTCATTGTCCTGTTTGGAATGTTAAAAAATAGGTCGTCATGTCGTTATGGCGGGCTGCAAACATCGGCAAGGGCGCGTGGATTGGAGATTTCCAGTTGGCTGCGGGTAATCGCTGTGAGAGCGATGAGCAGTGCATTCTGCTGCTCACCGACGTTATCGAATTGACCGGCACGGATGGCGGCGCTTAATTGACGCCGATGTGCCGCGCATGCTTCGGATGGGGGTGATATTTGCTTGTCCAGTTCCGTGTGGGCTAGCAGTTCTCGTAGCAATGACAGTTCCAGTTGCGCGGTACCGGGGCCAAGGGCCAGATCGCGGCTCGCAATGAGCATCGCGTTGGCAATCATTCTGGCTTCGTAGCGCAGCGCATCCGGCAGGGCGGGGAGTAAGTGTTGTAGCAATGCATCGCGTGCGGTTTTCAGAAGCTCCGGCCCATCTACTTGCTTATGCATTGTGTGCACCTTTCGTCAGTGCCAGGATTTCATATTCCAGCTCGGGCAACATGCGTCCTGTCAGGGCTAGCTCCAATGACGTTTGCTGCCCGGATAAATGGCGATCCGCTTGTTGCAGGGCAATAATAGCCCAACGCAGATGCGCCATGACTTGCCAGTAAGTCAGATCGCTGCGCGTGATTGTGATATCGGACACCGTCGCATAGCCGCGCAGAAAGTCGTCGATTTCACCCACGCCGCCAGCCTCGCGCAGCGGCCCGGCGAAACGCCAGCACCTGGCCGAAAACCAGCCGATATCCTCACGCGGATCACCCCAGCCGGTAAATTCCCAGTCCAGTAAGCCGCTTAAATGACCATCGTGCACCATATAATTTCCGGTACGGTAATCGCGATGAAGCAAACATGGGGCGACTGTGGCAGGACTGTTGCGCTCGCACCAGCGCAGGCCCCATTCCAGTACCGGTGCGTTGATGTTTAATGCGTCCAGATAGCCGCGATAAGCCACCACGCTGGCCTGCGCCGGATTGGCGGCGGGCGGCGGTAAGAACGCTAAATCTGCATTGGGCGGTTTCACAGTGTGCAGGCGCGCCATATTGGCGCCCAGCTCCTCCACCAAGACGGCGCGATCAGGAACCAGGGCCGCATTGCCGGTCAGGCGATGTCCGGCTGCCACGCCGGAGACACATTCCATGATGAAAAAATCGCGTCCAAGGACGGTCCTGTCTTCACAACACCATAAGACTTTGGGCGTGTTGACACCGGCTTGATACGCTACGCGCAAGACCACGAATTCCTGCGCCCGACTCAGACTGACCGGCACGCTCGAGAGTGCATCGGTGCGCAAGACCCAACGCTGCTGGCCCTGATAGGTGCCATCGCTGATCTGTACGATGAGCAACCAGTTTTCTTGAATTGCGCCCCCGGAGAGCCGCTCCATGAGAGTGATCTGGATTTCCTTTGCTGCCGTCACCGTACCAAGATATGCGGTCAACGCATTGCTGGACGCAGTGAGGTCGTCGGCAGCCGCTGTGTTGTTGCTGTTTTTTATATGGCTGTCGGTCATCTTTTTGGCGCTCACTATTTTGCGATGATCGGTAGAACACGCTTTGGTACAGATGGCGTGTAAAGCATGGGGTAAGCATTGTTAAAGATATCCGTAGGACTTACGCAAAATCGCCCCAGTGGCGTTCAAAGTACTGGTATTAAAGGTCTGCCTTGCTGGAATAACTTTGCGTAAGTCCTAATTCGTTATCTTTTGTCGCCACGTATAACGACATTCGCAGTGTTTGTCGGAAAACTGCTGGCATCTGTTAATGGGATTAACAGCATATATCTATAGTTAAATTATGCAACATGGAAATAAACATTTTTTCCCGGATGGTGGCGGGGCATGGCTGAATAGACCAGAACCTGGCGAAAAAAAGCTAGTCACTGCAATCGATGAAGTCCACAAAATGACAGGACCGGCGTCGGCAATAAGGCATCGCCAATTGTTGAATTTTATTTGCATTTTAATCTGACAAATTGGTGCGGAAATGCGTTGCAAAAATGCTATTAATGGGACTAAAAACAGATTAAAAATATTTATCTTTTACATAATCTTTTGTATAGTTTATGATCATTTCTTTTGACTTGATCTGAACGGTACTGCATGCATCGCCCCTGCCAAACCTTTACCTTAAAGTTCTCGGCAACGTGCATATTAACGTTCGGACTGATCGTTTCCTTTACCCTGTTTGTCTGGGTATACCGTCAGGAACAGTATAACGAGCGGGTTGCTTTTGAACGACGCGCACAATTTCGTGTAGCTCTGGTCAGACAGGGAATGACGGATGCGCTTGAGGCGCTACGGGTAGTTAACCAATTATTTGTCACCAATGGTGAGGTGAGCCAAGAGCAGTTTCATTCCTTCACCCAGCCGTTACAGATGCGTTATCCATATATTGAGGCGTTTGGATTCCACCGGCTGGTTTCCCAAGTAGATCGTGCGGCCTTTGAGGGGCGCATGCATACTCGCTCTCCAGGTTTTACTATCGACGATATGGTGGATGGCAAGCGTGTTGCGGCCCCTATAAAGAGCAGTTACCGGATCGTTGAGTTTATTGAGCCGATGGCCGGTAACGAGGCCGTTTTTATACTCGATGCCTCCTCTTTGCCGTATCAGCATGACGCCATTGCGCGTGCCGAAGATACCGGGCTGCCGTCGGCGACGGGCTTGTTTCGATTCTTCCGGCCTGCAGGCGAAAAATCTGGTTTTCACATCATGATGGCGGTGTATAAAAAAGGTGTGCAGCATGATGATGTTGCCTCGCGCCGACTTGCTGTGATGGGCTACACCACGGCAATGCTGCGTGCGGATGACCTCTTTGAGAAAATATTTACATCACCGTCAATAGCGTCCTCCCCTTCCGATAAGGCGAACGCAGGCCTCAACGTGAGCGTGTATGCAGCTTCTTCGGCCGATGACAGCAAGCGCGTGTATGGCCCGGTACAAGAGAACAATTTAGCGTCGGAAGGGGGGGGGCGGGTCTGGTTGCTTGGGCCGCACATAACCCCTTTTTCCAGCAGCATTGATATCGCCGGTACCACTTGGTTCATGCTTATTTCGGCGCAGCCGACGCTATTTATGACAAGTCATACCGGCACGTTACTGTCTCTCATCATGGGGTTGATTGCAACGTTTGCAGCGACTGCTTATTTGCAGTCGAGTACGGTGCGCGCCCAGCGTATTCAACAGTTAATAGGGCAGCGCACAGATGAACTTAAGCGGGTCAATCACCTGTTGATTGACGATATCAAGGCGCGCAAACGGGCAGAAGAGGACTTGCAGGAGTCGCGTTCGACATTGCGCAAACTGGTCGATCATCAGGAAAGTATTAAAGAAGAAGAGCGCAAACGGATTGCCCGTGAAATTCATGACGATCTGGGTGGGGTACTCACCGGTATCAAGGCCAATGTCTCGGTATCGATAGCCCGCGCTGAGCGTGCAGGCCAGAGCGCCGACCCTTTGCTCATCGATGCGGCCGATCAGGTCGATACCGCCATTGAGACGGTGCGCAGGGTGATTTCCGATCTGCGGCCTAGCGTGCTTGATCAGTTAGGCGTGTGGGCGGCGTTGGAATGGCAAGCCGAACAACTCGAGCAGCGTACCGGATTGCGATGCCTGTGCAGCATTAGCGAGAGTGCAGCCATGGTTGATCTTGATTCAGAACGCAGCACGATGTTATTTCGGGTGGTGCAGGAGTCCTTGACCAACGTGGTGCGTCATGCACGCGCCACGCAGGTAAAGATCGGTGTGTTACGTCACAAAAACGCGATCATTGTGGACATCAGGGATGACGGTTGCGGGCTTGATCCACAGCAACTGCTCAAGGGCGAGGCTTGGGGCATCCTCGGCATGCACGAACGTACTCGCCATTTCGGTGGCGAGCTCAAGATAAGCGGTGCAGCAGGGAAGGGAACGGCAGTGCTATTGCGCCTGCCGTTGGAATAGGCGCTGTAAGACTGGTGCCGTTGGGAAAAGATAATGCCGAATAAAACAATCAAAGTATTGCTGGTAGATGACCATGCCGTTGTCCGCAATGGCGTGCGTCTGATGCTTAGCGTGGCGCAGGATATTGTCGTCACAGGAGAGGCTGAAACCGCTGAGGAGGCGGCGCGGCTGGTACGTAAGGAAGAGTTCGATGTGGTGTTGCTCGACATTGCACTGGCCGGTCAAAGCGGGCTCGATCTGCTCAAGCGTTTGCGCATTGAAAGGCCCATGCTGGCGGTGTTGATTCTGTCGATGTACTCGGAAGAAGTGTATGCGGTCAGGGCGCTGAAGCTGGGTGCTGCGGGTTATCTGACCAAAAGCAATTCGGCAGCGACCATGATCGAGGCGGTACGCAAGGCGGCAATGGGGGGTAAGTATCTCAGCCCGACATTGGTGGAGCGGCTGGCCAATATGATTGGTAATGACAGGGTGATTCCGCATGAGTCGCTGTCGGACCGGGAACTGGAGGTGTTAAAACTTCTGGCTTCAGGCGAGAGCCTGGTAAAGATTGCACTAAAACTGCATTTAAGCCCTAAAACGGTGACTACGCACCGTACGCATATTTTGGAAAAAATGGGTATGAGCAGTAATACGGCTTTGGTGCGTTATGCACTTGAAAATGGCTTGCTGGTATAAGGTTTGTTCAACATTGCCCGGCTGCCTGGTTTGATTCTGTTGGGGGCTGTCTTCTCATGAGTGACATGCGCTGGCGGCCTTAATATGGCACTGCTTCGGTGCCGATTTTCTTCAATGCATCGCTATAGTTTCCAAGACATTTCGTCATTCCATTCTGGGATGACAATGTCAGGTTTTACCCTATCAAAGAAACTGCGTTCCCCGATAGTGCCTTTTCCTCTATTTGAGGATACTTAGATCCTCATCACACTTGTCAAACTTCGTAGCGCGTTGATCGCTCGGGGACGCTTTTTGCCATTTTTCAGGCTAGTCAACCATCAAGGAGAAAATCAAATGATGTTCACCAATGAATTTTATGCAGCAGCAGTAAAAGATTTTTTTCAATCCCATGTCGCGCTTACCAAGAATTTAAACAGTCTCACGATGGGATGTGCGGAAGATGTGATTGCTTTAAATATGCGTTCTATCAAAAGTCGGATAGCAGAAACGACCACGTTCACGCAGCAATTGATGTCGGCTAAGGACCAGCCGGAGCGGATGTTGCTCACATCAGAACGCTGGCAAGGACGGATAGAAAACATGCTCTCACTTAGCCGCCAGATGGCTGATGCCGCAGTCACCGCACAAGGGGCGTTTAGCGATGAAGTTCAACGCCACATGGCGGAGGCCAAGCGAGTGTTGGACGGCATCATGGACACTACTGATAGCAATCCACCTGCAGGTATGAAGGGCGCTTTGGGAGTGATGGAGTCGGCCATGAATAACGCTCAAAATGGCGTAGTTCAGTTAAATCAGGTAGCGCGTGAGGCAACGGTGAAGTTGGCCGAAGTGACGCATGCAGTACAGGAAAGCGCTGAAACACAGATTGTTGGTGCGACTAAAAATAAACAGATAGTTACGGTGATAACACGGTGACTTGTATCAATCGGTGACGGCCGTGAATAACAGTCAATACGAACAATAAATACGAATAATAAATACGAATAATCAGTACAAAAAAATACAAAGTAAGAAAAATTCACACACCTAAATAGTCGTGCATTAGTAACGACAAAATTACACGGAGATAGTCAAGATGAAACGCATTGCACTGGTAACTGGCGGTATGGGTGGTTTGGGTGAAGCCGTCTGCATCAAATTAGCAGCCTTGGGCTATCAAGTAGCTACAACGTATTCTCCCGGTAATACCACTGCAGAAGCCTGGATGGCAGCTATGCGGGTAAAAGGTTTTAATTTCTGCGCGTATCAATGCGACGTTGCAGATTATGAGTCAGCCCGAGAGTGCATCAACACCATACAACGGGAATTAGGCGAAGTCGATGTACTGATCAACAACGCAGGTATCACGCGCGACACGACCTTCAAAAAAATGGATAAAACCAATTGGGATTTGGTGATGCGCACGAACCTCGATTCAGTATTCAATATGACCAAGCCGGTATGCGACGGCATGGTTGAACGCGGTTGGGGGCGGATCATTAATATTTCTTCGGTCAACGGACAAAAAGGTGCGTTCGGACAAACCAATTATTCCGCTGCCAAGGCCGGGATGCACGGTTTTACTAAGGCGCTGGCACTGGAAGTGGCGCGCAAGGGTGTGACGGTCAACACCATTTCACCAGGATATATCGGCACCAAAATGGTCATGGCAATTGCGCAAGATGTGCTCGACACCAAAATCATTCCGCAAATTCCGATGGGACGCCTGGGCAAGCCAGAAGAAGTCGCCGGTTTAGTGGCCTATCTGGCGTCCGATGAAGCAGCGTTTCTGACCGGCGCAAATATTGCCATTAATGGTGGCCAGCATATGTCCTAAGACGGTTGACGCTTTACCGCAACCGGCATCACCCCATCTGCGCCAAGTGCGCAGGTGATCTTTTTTAGCATGTTTGTACAACGTCTGAGGCGACTCGGAACAAGCGAATAAAGGAACACTATGGAACGCAGAAGCGAACAGACAGAAGTGACCGAGTTTAGCTATCTCCAGCCAGTCTTATTTGCAGAACTGACCGCACTTCGATCTTGTCATGAGAGCGAGTTTGCATATGGTTTTTGCGACTTTGTGTTGCATCTTGAAAATGATTTTTTTACGCAAGAGCAAATAATGAAAAAGGAGAGCCGGAAATACGTCAGGGCCTATCGCCAGGCATACGCCGAGCTTCTGATGCTGCTGCATCACGCCCAGGCGCGGGTGATTTTGCAAGACCATCATTTAGGCAGAAAAATCATCGATCTCCTACCGCACTGGTTTTTACGTAACCGTCGTCTTGCCTGAGGTCGCAACAACGAGCCTGGGTTTCTGGATTCCATTGGCGTCTCAGACTTGGTATGCAGCATTTTTTATTGGTTTTTCATCATAACGAGATGATGGTTTCGTCTATCCGGCTAGCTTGGATTGATGTTTAAAGGGATTTATTAATGCCGATTTTCTGGAATGGCTATTTGATAGCGTTATCGGTTTTTGTGGCATTTTTCGGCGCATTTTCAACACTTTCGCATGTGGAGAATATGCGTGAAAGTACCGGAAGAGCAGCATTTTTATGGATGATAAGCGGTGCGGTAACGTTGGGCGTGGCAGTCTGGTCGATGCATTTTATCGGCATGTTGGCATTCCATTTGCCGATAGCGATCGCTTATGATTTTAAGCTCACTTTATTTTCTATCATCCCCGCTATCGCTGGCACGCTAGCGGGATTTGTGTTGATACAAAACCAGGATTTGTATTTAAAACGGCTTGTCAGTGCCGGGGTGGTCATGGGGTTGGGTATAGCCGCGATGCACTATACCGGCATGGCGGCACTGAAAATGCAGCCTGCGATTAATTATGATCCGTTGATATTTTTAGCATCGATTCTCATTGCCATCATTGCCGCTACCGGCGCTTTACTCATCGCTTTTGGCGATGGCACGAAAAAAAGACCGCTCTATCTGAAACAACAGGTATTAGGCGCGATGGTGATGGGTGGCGCAGTTGCTGCCATGCACTATACGGCGATGGCTGGGGCAAACTTTTCTATCGATAGTTTTTGCGCTGTCAACGGTACGACGATTGATCGCACGCTGCTCGCTTTGATCGTCACTTGCCTGGTCATGCTGCTCTTTAGCGCTGGCTCGCTGGCGAGTTTATTGGAGCGCGGTATTGTCCTGGAGCGATTACGGCAAGCGCATGCCAGTTTAAAAATGCACAGCCATCAGCTTCAGCAGGTTGAGGATAAATTATCCGGGATACTTGATTCCATTCCTATGGTGATCTGGTCCGTTACTCCTACCCATGAATTGCTGTATATGAATCCGGCTGCAGACTATATTTATGGTCGACCAGTCGCCGATTTTGTGGCCGATCGGACGATGTGGTCGCGCATTGTCCATCCCGACGATTACAGTCTGGTAATGGGGTGGCTCTCGCGGGTATTGGTCGGTGAGCCGCAAACCTTGGAATATCGGATTGTCCGACCGAGCGGCGAGATACGCTGGTTGGAAGATCGTGCCAGAACAGTGCGCGATAAAAAAGGTAACACCCTGCGCTTAGACGGCGTGGCCACTGATATTTCGGAACGCAAGGCAAGCGACGAACGGATCGAATATCTGGCCAGCTACGATGATTTGACCGGTCTGCCTAACCGCAATTTTTTGATCACCCGCCTACAACAGGCCTTGATGCATGCGCGTCGTTCGGGACGAAAACTGGCCCTGTTGTTTCTTAATATCGATCGTTTTAAGAGTATTAACGATAATTTCGGCCATTCCTTTGGCGACAATCTACTCAAAGAATTTGCCGACAGACTGACATCGATATTGCGTGCAGGTGAGACCTTAGCGCGCATGGGCAGTGATGAGTTTGTGATTATTTTAGAGGATATTCGTGAGCCGGAAAGTGCCGGGCAGCTAGCGTTAAGAGTGCTCAAGGCATTTGAGTTGCCATTGTCTTCCAGCGGACATGACTTGAGCCTGAGCCTGAGCATGAGCATTGGTGTGAGTATCTACCCTGAAGATGGCGATGATCCTGATGTATTGCTCAAACACGCCGACGTTGCGATGTATTTGGCCAAAGATCAGGAGGGGGGCAATTGTTTTCAATGCTACACCCCGGAGATGGGGAACAAAGTGATAGAAAAAGTGCGGCTTGAACATGCTTTGCACCATGCACTTCAAAACGATGAATTTGTTTTGCATTATCAGCCTCAGATCGATTTAAAAACCGGACACATCAAAAGCGTTGAAGCGCTGATTCGCTGGAATAATCCTGAGCTTGGTTTTATCGCACCGGGATACTTCATCCCTATCGCTGAGAAAACCGGGTTGATTATTCCCATCGGTGAGTGGGTGCTAAAGACGGCTTGTGCGCAGGTGAGTGCCTGGCTTGGTGAGGGATTTCAGCTGACGGTCGCGGTCAATGTGTCGAGCCGACAGCTTCAGCAAAAAAATATGCCACTCATGGTGCAATCGGTGTTGGCCAATACCGGTCTGGCCCCGGCCTGTCTGGAACTGGAGCTGACCGAAAGTATGTTGATGAATGATTCTGAGGCCACTATTGGGATCTTGCATCAACTTAAAACGATAGGCGTAAAGATGTCGATAGATGACTTTGGTACCGGGTTTTCAAGTCTGAGTTATCTGACCCGGTTTCCGATTGATATCATTAAGATCGATCAATCCTTCATCGCCAATCTTGATAAAAAGCCAGAAGCTGCATCAATCATTCTCACTGTTATTGCACTGGCCAATGCGCTTGGTCTTAAAAATTTTGCAGAGGGCGTAGAGACGGCTGAGCAACTCGAATTTTTGCGCGCCAACGGATGCGATGCGATTCAAGGATATTATTTTAGCCGTCCATTACCGGCACATGAAATGCGCGCACTGCTGCGCCTGGGAGCAAGTCTGGACCTTGGAAAAATAGCCTGTTCCAGTCCTGCTCTTCAGAGGATTCGACGTTAATAGACGGATGCTTATGCCGCCATATTGCATCATCGCCACTCTGGCGTTGCTGGCTTCGTGCAAGCTGTTGAGTGCGTGCATTCGCAACAATACATCGGATACCGTTCCTGCTAGCACGGTCGTGGAAAGTCTTTTATGGCTTCCTGGTGCAATTGTCACGCGCCGATTTTTTAGTGGTTTGGCCAAAAAATCAATGGACTATTTGCTCACCTCGCCGGTAGTCGATTGCATCGGAAAAATGGGCTTTGTCCCGTATCAGGAATGATTGCTTTGTCCTCCATTAAAGCCCAATTGTGGCGAAAAATAAGACATATTTTTAGCATTGGTTCATTGACTTTGCGCGTCTGTCTGGTCGCGGGATTTGGCGTTGTGCTTGGTCTGTTTTTTTTGGTGGCGGCGCTGGCGATTGTCGGCGAACGCACTACCGTTGACGATTTCAATCACTTGCTTGAGGTTGATGTCAAAACAGCGGTATTAAGCCAAAAGAGCATTGTTTCCATGATGAACGCACGTCGCTATGAAAAAGCGTTTTTGATGACGTATCACGAATTCGGTTTTGAGGAAACCAAGTCGCGCTATGTGATGCTGTTGCAGGCAGAGCTTGCTGCTGCACGTATTTCGTTAGCCCAGATGCGTCAACTGGTAGGCAATCCTGATGCGGTACAACAAATTGCGCATGTTGCAGAGGCGATCGATCACTATGAAACAGATTTTCTTGCCGTGGTCGAACTGCATGGACAGTTGGGGTATATCGACTCTGGACTGGAAGGGGAGTTTCGCGACACGGCCGACCACATTGAAGCATTGATAAATAAGACCGCTGATCCTGAGCTCATGATCGCTTTTCTGACACTGCGTCGATACGAAAAGAATTATGTATTACGTACACGGGAGATCGATAGTCGGGCTGCGGAAACGGCGCTCGTGGAATTTAAAAAAGCGGTGTCGGTTGGTATCAAAGGTAACCGCGGTAGCCAACTGATCGCATTGGCAGATGTCTATGGTGCACGGTTTCGGGCATATGTCGACACGATGCATCAAATCGATGTCAAAAATAGTCGCTATCTGGCAGCTGCACAGACGATAGAGCCGTATCTGGAGCATTTGCATACCAATGCATTAGCTAAAAGTGAAATAGCGCGCGCGATCATCGGCAAAAAAGCACACCGCACCGAAGTATTGATTGAGGTGGGCGCACTGATTGCTGTTGTGTTGGGATTGGCTGTTGCATTGGCGGTATCGTGGCGCATAACGACATCGATTCGCGAGACGATGACGTTTGCTAAACGTATCGCCGCTGGTGATCTGCGCACGCGTTCGGCCTCTGAAGGGCAAGATGAATTTGCCGTACTCGGCCACTCCCTCAATCATATGGCGAGTGCCCTGCAAGATGCGATTCGGTCGCGCGAGCTGCGGGCCTTTGAGCTAGAGGGGATTAACGCCGAGTTACACAATGGCATTGTGGCCCGCGAACAAGCCGAAAAAGACTTGCGCTTAGCCAATGCGGAGTTGGAGCAGCGCGTACTTGGACGCACCGCAGAGCTTGCCAAGAGTGAAGCTCGGTTCCGCAGTTTGGCCGACTTGTCGTCCGATTGGTACTGGGAGCAGGACGAAGAATTCCGTTTTGTCGCCTTGACCAATGGGCTGAACGTACCGGCGATCCGAAGCGGCGTTACGGGTCATGACTTTATCGGTAAGACACGCTGGGAAACGCCGATTTCGCTCACGCCTGAACAATGGGCGGCCCATAAGGCAGTGTTGCATGCACATCAGCAATTTTCGGATTTTGAATTTTCTGTGCAGCGTGAAAATCTTAGACCGCAGTGGATGAGCGTATCGGGCGATCCGCAGTTTGATGAACATGGCACTTTTACCGGTTATCACGGGGTTGGAAAAGATATTACTGAGCGTAAGGAAATCGATGAACGCATCAAGCATCTTTCATTACACGATGTCCTCACCGGCTTGCCCAACCGTGCGCTGTTACAAGATCGCTTGCACCAGGCGTTGACCTATGCGGATCGCTATTCGCACGCGGTATGGGTCTTGTTTATCGACCTTGATAACTTTAAGGAGGTCAACGACACGTTCGGGCACAAAGCCGGGGACAAGGTCCTCAGTTCGGTAGCGAAACGATTGCAGTCTGCCGTACGCGAAAGCGACACCGTGGCACGGTTAGGGGGAGATGAATTTCTTTTGGTCTTGGCCGAACGTACAAATGGCAAGGAAATTTTGACCGCTGTCGAACGCGTCATGAAAAGAATGGCGGTCCCGCTGACGGTCAATGGGACAGAGATATTGCTCGGTTGCAGCATTGGCGTGGCGACCTATCCCAAGGATGGTGCAGACGCTAATACATTGATTGAGTGTGCGGATACGGCAATGTATTGGGCCAAACAAAGCGGACGTAATAATGTGAGATTTTACGAAGTGCCGGTGCAGAAAAAATGTATTGATGCGTAATGTTGCGATGATCTGACGCTTGTGGTCGTTCAACGTTGTATATCGTCCGACAGGCTGCCAGGCTCCTTTGAACAACTGCATGGGGGGAGGTGAATTTCTTCCCCCATGCTTATTTGCAGCTGCTCATTAAACGACCGAAGAGTCATCGTCGCTGCTGTCATAGCTAGTCGTGTCGTCCGTACTTTGGTTGTCATCGTTGGAATTGTCGCTCGAACTATCCCCGTAATAATTATTGATGGTCGTGTTTTCTACTGGCGCAGATGTTGGCATCATCCCGGCTTGATTCATCATTCCCGCACCGCTGTTGGGGTGCATCAAATGTTCAATTCCCTGAAATAAGAACGCACCGCCAGCCACGCCTGCTGCGGTTGCCGCAACAGTGCCGAGTACGTTGCCCATGCCGCCGCCAAAGAAGCCCGGTGCGGCTGCTGGCGCTTGATTTTGCATCAACGGCGCTTGCATAGGCGCAGTCGGCATCACCATCGGGGCCGCCGGGCGGGCAGCCGCCGTTGGGCTGTTGCCCCACGCATTGACGTCTAGAAAACTACTGACCGGCGCTGGCTGCATCGTTTGTATCTGATGTTGTAGCGCTGTAATTTGCGTCTTTGCGGTAGCCAGTGCCTGATCCATTAGCAGGGCGCGTTGTACCAAAAGATAGGCTGCGTCAGGTTGTTGCCCGACGGCACTGATAATCAGTGCCTCGGCTTGCGGGTCTTTTGCAACGCCGCGTACGGCAACGAGTTGGGTTAAAAAATCTTGCAGAGGTTGGGTTTCTTGTGGGGTCATTATGGTTGCTCCTGGCAACGAAGAAAAAGTGAGAAAGGCTGATCGACATTATCCCCCTTTCGATCAGACGATGGATGCGATGGCTGGTTTTTGTTATTCGTTGCCATTGGGAAATTTCACCCCTTTTAATATCCCGGGATGATCTGTGATTCAGGCATAAAAAAAGCCGCTTCGAGCAGAGCGGCTTGCAGGATTGCATTGTCTTTGCCAATCAACGTCAATTTCTTTATTTTATTCTTAGAAAAATGATTTCAGGATGAGGGTTGTTGTGCCAGCAATGATCAGGCCTGTCATCCATTGAAGCCAAGTTATTCCATCGTGTAATTTTTCAAATTTTGCGTCGATATCACGCTTCATTTGGAACGATTTACAAACAAAAACCGCCAGGCTAGCCCGGCGGTTTTTTACTTAATGTCCGACAACCAAAGTAGTTATTCAGCCAGCGCAACTTCTTCTACAGCGCTCGCTGATGTCATATCTTCTTCATCATCAAACGAAGACCGGATCAGGTGATCAAAAGCGCCCAACGATGCTTTTGCACCTTCGCCCACAGCAATGACGATCTGCTTGAATGGCACCGTGGTGACGTCGCCTGCGGCAAATACGCCGGGGATCGAGGTCTGGCCTTTGGCATCGATTTCAATTTCGCCGTGACGCGATAAAGCGATCGTGCCTTTGAGCCATTCAGTGTTGGGCACCAGACCGATTTGAACGAATACGCCTTCTAGCTCCACCTTTTTGGTTTCGCCGGAAATCCGATCGGTATAGATCAAACCGTTGACTTTTTTGCCGTCACCGGTAATTTCAGTCGTTTGCGCCGAAGTGTGAATGACCACGTTAGACAGGCTTTTCAGTTTGCGGACCAAGACGGCATCGGCACGCAGCTCTGCGCCGAATTCAATCAAGGTGACGTGGCCGACGATACCTGCCAGATCAATGGCGGCTTCGACGCCGGAGTTACCGCCACCGACGACCGCTACGCGCTTGCCTTTAAACAGCGGGCCGTCGCAATGCGGGCAATACGCTACGCCGTGGTTGCGGTATTGCTGCTCGCCGGGAACGTTGATTTCTCTCCAACGTGCGCCGGTTGCCAGAATCACGGTTTTACTTTTCAGAATCGCGCCGCTGGCGGTTTTGATTTCGATCAGCTTGCCTGGCTTGAGGCTGTCAGCCCGTTGCAGATTCATGATATCGACTTCGTACGATTTGACGTGCTGTTCTAATGCGACGGCAAAATGCGGGCCATCGGTAGCTTGCACGGAGACAAAATTTTCAATCCCCAATGTGTCGAGAACCTGACCGCCAAAGCGCTCAGCTAAGACGCCGGTACGGATACCTTTGCGTGCTGCATAAATGGCTGCAGCTGCACCAGCAGGGCCGCCGCCGACGATCAAGACGTCGAATACTTCTTTGGTGCTGAGTTGCGCGGCTTGACGGGCGGATGCGCCGCTGTCGAGTTTGGCGAGGATTTCTTCTACGCCGGAACGACCTTGACCGAATACTTCACCGTTCATGTACATGGTCGGCACAGCCATGATCTGGCGTGTCTCAACTTCTTTTTGAAACAGCGCGCCGTCAATAGTCACGGTGCGGATACGTGGGTTGATGATGGACATGACATTGAGCGCTTGCACGACTTCAGGGCAGCTCTGACATGACAGGGAAATATAGGTTTCAAACTGGTAGTCGCCATCCAGATTGCGGATTTGTTCGATCGTTGCTTCGTCGAGCTTGACCGGGTGGCCACCGACTTGCAGCAGCGCTAACACCAGTGAGGTGAATTCATGGCCTAACGGGATACCGGCAAAGCGCACGCTGATATCGGTACCGGGGCGGTTAATGCTGAAGGATGGCTTGCGCTCATCGTCATCGGTTTTTTCAACGAGCGAAATCTTGCTGCTCAACAGAAGGATTTCCTGGAGCATGGCCTGGAGTTCGCGCGATTTATCGCTATCATCAAGAGACGCTATGATCTCAATGGGCATCACGACCTTTTCCAAATAGGTTTTCAACTGGGCTTTGAGAGTTGCATCTAGCATGACTTTTTTTCCATTCCAAAAAATTTGTGAAGCCAACAGGGAGAATTCCCCGTCGGCGTCTATCTTGCTATTTAGATCTTGCCAACCAAATCAAGCGATGGTGTCAATGTAGCTGCGCCTTCAGTCCATTTTGCCGGGCAAACTTCACCTGGATGGGCTGCGACGTATTGCGCTGCTTTAACTTTACGCATCAGTTCTGAAGCGTCGCGGCCGATACCGTTGTCATGCACTTCCAGGACCTTGATCTGGCCTTCTGGATTGATGACAAAAGTACCGCGCAGTGCCATACCGTCTTCTTCGATCATGACTTCAAAATTGCGTGACAGCGTGCCAGTAGGATCGCCGATCAGTGCAATATGCACTTTGCTGATGGCTTCTGAAGTGTCGTGCCATGCTTTGTGAGCGAAGTGGCTGTCGGTCGATACGCCGTAGACTTCAACGCCCATTTTCTGGAACTCGGCGTGGTGGTCAGCCAAGTCTTCTAATTCTGTAGGGCAAACAAAAGTGAAGTCAGCAGGGTAAAACATCACGATAGACCACTTGCCCAATAAGGACTGTTCTGTCACTTCAATGAACTTACCGTTTTGGTAGGCTTGTGCTTTAAATGGCTTAACTTTTGAGTTAATCAAAGACATTGTGTTTTTCCTTTTAAGGGGTTGTGAATTGGTATTACTGGAGTGTAGGGAGTTTCGATCGATATGTAAAATTAATTATTAAATTGTATTCAATTAATTTTAACTATCGATGTTTGCTGCTGATGTGTGTGACTAGGTAAGTTTGTCCTTTCATCTTTTGGCTGTGAAGGCCATAGACAACGATTGTTGAAAACGGTTTTTGAAAAATGTTGCACGCTGATATAAAAAGCCGTTTCAAAATAGAAACGGCTTTTCAGGGAACGACGATATTGACATCAAAGTCCCAGATCGCTAAGGCTGGCATGATCATCCGGACGGCGCCCCAACGGCCAATGAAACAGGCGCTCGGTTTCTTTGATCGGCAGATCGTTGATACTGGCGTGTCGCACGGCCATCAAACCATCGGCGTCGAACTCCCAATTTTCATTACCGTAAGAGCGAAACCAGTTACCGGCATCGTCATGCCATTCGTACGCAAAACGTACGGCGATACGATTGTCGGCAAAGGCCCACAGTTCTTTGATCAGGCGATAGTCTAGCTCTCGGTTCCATTTGCGGGTGAGTAGCTCGAAAATCTCTTTGCGGCCGGTGATGAATTCGGCTCTGTTGCGCCAGGTACTGTCGACCGTGTAGGCCAAAGCAACCCGTTCCGGGTCGCGCGTATTCCAGCCATCTTCGGCTGCGCGCACTTTTTGGCGGGCGGTCTCAGGTGTGAATGGCGGTAAGGGTGGCCTGGGTGCGGGTTGTGTCGGTTGTGTCATTGGAGGCTCCTAGGCAACCAGACGCGCATTCTGCGGAAACATTTGCTTGCGGGCCTCATCGTCCATCTCTGCTTTGAAGCTGAATTTGTTTTTCAATTCTTCTGCGCGTTGTGCTGCCGGACGGGCGTTGATTTCGTCCAGATGACGTTTTAGGTTCGGCAATGTTTTCCATGCATCAGCGCCGAAGATGAACGGTACGGCGCGTGCCCAGCCCCAGACTGCCATATCGACCAATGTGTAGGTGTCGCCCAGCATGTAGCGGTGCTTTGCCAGTTGCGCGTCGAGGATGGCGTAGTGGCGTTCTGCTTCGAACATATAGCGATTGACTGCGTATTCTTTTGGCGCTGGGGCAAAGTGTTTAAAGTGCACCGCCTGACCGGAATAGGGGCCAATGCCGCTGGCGACAAACATCAGCCAGGAAAGCATCTGGGCGCGTGCGGCGGGGGTGTTCTCGGGCAGGAACTGGCCGGATTTTTCGGCGAGATAAAGCAGGATGGCGTTGCTGTCGAAGACGGTCGCATCGCCGTCAACGATGGCAGGTGTTTTGGCATTCGGGTTGATCTGCATGAAGGCGGGCAAGTGCTGCTCGCCTTTGCGGGTGTCCACTGCAATGGCTTCGTACGGCAAGCCGGATTCTTCGAGGAAGAGGGCGATTTTGAGTGGGTTTGGGGACGGATGAAAATAGAATTTAATCATGCTGAAGATCCTTTTTTAGTTGTGCAGGGGAATATTGTGCGACGGTTTTGTGACGCCGCGGTGACGTTGCGCACCGCCTCTGACGATGATACACGTATCCCCACAACCCTTCAGAGGCTGCAATAAGTTGATCGAACAGGCGACCCTACCGGCTCGGACGATGCATGCGAAACAAACTTTCCGGTAGCGTCTCAAAATAATCAGCGGGTCCGCCTCCGCGCAGTATCGGTTGCGCAGCGGCAGTGCTGTAGAGGCCGTCTTCAAGTAAGGATTTGGCGATATGCACACCGACGACTTGGCCCAAGACCAGCCAGCTTTCCACTTCGAAGCCTGATACGTCGCGCAATTGGACTATCTGCGTTAAGCGACATTCAAAGGCGACCGGACTTTCGCCCACGCGAGGCGGGCGCACGATGGTCGATCCCACCGGGGTGAGTCCTGCCAGTGCAAATTCGTTGACCTCTGGGCCGACGGCGGCACAACTTTGATTCATGGCTTCGGCTAATGGGCGCGTCACTAAATTCCAGACAAATTCACCAGTGGCCTCGATGTTGTTGAGCGTGTCTTTGCGACCGATGCTGGAGAAGCCGACGATGGGCGGGGTGTAATTGAAGGCGGTGAAAAAACTATACGGTGCCAGATTGAGGCCACCTTCGGCATTTTGCGATGAAATCCAGCCGATAGGGCGCGGGCCGACTATGGCGTTGAACGGATCGTGCGGCAGGCGATGGCCTTGTGAAGGTTGGTAAAAATGGATGGCGTCGGGCATAGTCTGGAGGCGTCTTTATAGGGGAGAGTGGATACTTTTTTGCAGGAGCACCCAGAGTATCAGCAATACGATAACCTCGAGGGTGCTGTGAAAATAGTTGAAATTGGAATAATGATAATAATTATTTATGCGTTATGTAAAATATCGCGGTGAGCGAATTTGAGATGGTCCATGGTATTGTGGGGTCCAATCCAACCTCTTTTTTTTGGGAATACACAATGTCTGCATCCGCTTCAAGTCTTAGGCTTCCGGCTATTCGCGCCTGCGTTTTTGACGCCTACGGCACCTTGTTCGATGTCAATAGTGCAGCCGAACAGTCGCAAGAGATGCTAGGTGGAAAATGGCAAGCGCTGGCTGAAATCTGGCGCACCAAACAACTTCAGTACACATGGCTGCGTAGTCTGACTGGGCGCTATGCGGATTTTTGGGAGGTGACGGGCGACGCGCTCGATTTCGCGCTGGACAGCCTGGCGCTGACAGAGCCGCAATTACGAGCGCATTTAATGGGACTGTATTTGCGGCTGCGCGCTTATCCCGAGGTGGATGCGACGTTGGCGGCGTTAAAAGCCAATGGCATGCAATGCGCGATTCTGTCGAATGGTTCGTCGGCGATGTTGGACAGCGCTGTGAAGAGCGCTGGTATCGGTCATTTGCTCGATGCCGTGCTGTCGGCCGACGATGCCGGCATATTTAAGCCGCATCCGTCGGTGTATCAATTGGCGCTGGATCGGTTTGGTTTACAAGCTGATGAGATCTGTTTTGTATCCTCGAACGGCTGGGATGCGTATAGCGCCAAAGCGTTCGGTTTTCACGTGTTGTGGTGCAATCGCTTCGGGCAAGCTTCGGAAAGAGTGCCGGAGATTCCTGACGCTCAGATCGCCAGCCTTTCTGAATTGATTGCTATGGTTGGCTAATGGCTAATGGAATATTGAAATCGGCTATGTTTTCTGACGCAACTGCCATCCGATGTAGCGATTCAAACTGTTCCAGTGGTAGCGGTCTGCTAAATAAATAGCCCTGATACGCATCGCAGCCATTGTCGGCGAGGAAGTCTGTCTGCAGCACCGTTTCCACGCCTTCGGCGATCACCGCAAGGTCCAAATTTTGGGCGAGGGCCACGATGGTGCGCACAATCGCGGCATCTTTGGGGTTGGTGAGGACGTCTCTGATGAAGCTCAGATCGATTTTGAGTTGATCGAGCGGTAGTCGTTTGAGGTGGGATAGCGATGAGTAGCCGGTTCCAAAATCATCGAGCGAGAAGCGGACCCCTAAAGCCCTCAGTGCACGCATCTTGACGAGCATATCTTCCATATTATCGAGCAGCATACTTTCGGTCAGTTCGAGCTTGAGTTTGTGGGGATCGACTCCGGTGCTGCCCAGAATAGCGGCGATCTGCTGCACAAAATTCGGCTGCAAGAACTGGCGGAAGCTGACATTGACGGCCAAAGTCAGATGCGATGTTTCCGCTCGGCGCGACCAGGTTGCCAGTTGCTTGCAAGCGGTTTCTATCACCCAATGTCCAAGCGATAAAATTAATCCGGTTTCCTCGGCGGCGGCAATGAACTCGGCCGGCGGCACTAAGCCGCGTTCCGGATGTTGCCAGCGAATCAGGGCTTCGGCACCGGTCCAATGTCCGTTGCGATCTACCTGCGCCTGATAAAAGAGCACAAACTGCGCGTCTTGTTGCCCGAGTCGCAGATCGCTTTCCAGTTCGGCGCGTGCGGTGACGGCGGCCTGCATTTGTGGCTCGAAGAAGCGCAAGGTATTACGACCGGCAGACTTGGCCTGGTACATGGCAAGGTCGGCGCGTTTGAGTAAATCGTCTGCGGAGGCATGGCCGTCAAAGAGGGCGATGCCGATGCTGAGCGTACTGCGATAGACATGCTCGCCAAGTTGATAGGGCAAGTTGAGATGCGTGAGGATTTTTTCGCCAATGACTTCTGCTTGCAGGGCTGCTTCTTCACTGTTGGTACTGAGTTCATTGATCATGACAACAAATTCATCGCCGCCCTGACGCGCCACGGTGTCTGCTGCACGTACGCAACTGACCAGGCGGTTGGCGACTTGTTGCAGCAAGAGATCGCCCTTGTCGTGGCCGAGGGTGTCGTTAATGATTTTAAAGTTATCCAGATCGATGAATAACAATGCACTGAGTTCTTTGTGGCGGGTGTTTCTCGCCACCACGAGTTGCAGTCGGTCGATCAGGAGTCGCCGATTGGGCAGGCACGTGAGTTGGTCATAGAAGGCTAATTGCCAGATGGCGTCTTCGGCTGCTTTACGTCCAATGAATTGGCCAATCTGCAAACCGATGGAACGTGTCACGTCGAGTAGTGCAGCATCGGACTTGCGACTATCTCGGGCATAGAATTTCATGACGCCGTAGAGCTCTGTACCAATCTTGATCGGGAATGCAAATGCACTGCGCAGTCCGGCTTTGGCCGCGGTGCCAGAGGATAGCGAAACAGATGTATCAGATGGATGCTCTGGTTTAGAGATGTCGGCGATCCAGATCGGCTCGTCCTTGTTCCAGACACGTTGAATCAATTCTGTTTCTCCCACTGTCGTGCCGGCTTGCTTATCCTGGGCCACAAACGCCATTACCTCGTCTAAAGCTACGCTCCATCCAGCGCTGTACTGTAAGCGTTGCTCTGCTTTGTCCCACTGCCAGCAGATGCCGCAGTCCCACTCCAGCATTTCGCACATGGTCTGAATGATTTTCGGGATGGCCAGGCTAAGGGTGTCGGATTGGGCCAGTAAGAGCGTTACAGCATGCTCCATTGCCTGACGCTGCTCGATCCCTTTCTGTGCACTGATATCCCTGCGTATGCCGACAATGCCGCCATTACGTGTGTGCTGCTCGTTGGCATGAAACCAACGGCCATCGCCCAGTTGGAACATGCTTGGTTCAGGTTCGGGTTGGCGATGACGGCGGATGCGTTCGATGATCCAGGCTTCGCGGTTCCCTTCAAAGGCCGCCTCGATGACTTCTCCTTTGTCTAACGATAAGCGGACCAGATCTTCAAAGCGCATGCCTGCGATGTCTTCGAAATGAGAAAAAGAGGTAAAACTCTGAACATATTTGCGGTTGCATAAAACGAGATGATCTTCCGCGTTGAACAGGGCGAAGGCGTCGGCCATGCTTTCGATGGCATCAACTAGCGTGGCGCGTGCCGCAGAGGCTTCATCGTGCGCCAGGATGAGCGCTGCTTTTTGCGCCGCTAAATCCAGATTGTTTTGGCGCAATCGGCTGCGTAATTTGCTGATAAAGCCACCCATCATCGCGAACCAGGGCAGGGTCAGGGCAAGTGACATCCATTGCAGCAATTCAAGCGGCAAATTCAGAGAGTGCCGCTTGAATTGCCACAGCAAGCCGATGACCGCAGCGTAGCCAGTCAAAATCCCGGCAGCACACCGGATTAACGCCCGGCTCGATAGTTGCAACACGCTAAACAGAAAGGCCATCATCAGGAGAATGACGAATACAGGCCGTCCCCCGTCGGCTGCGTACATCGTGTACAGAATAACGAGGGTGGTTGCCGACATTTGGTGAATGGCGAGATTCGGATCGCTAAACTTGAGATTGAATCCGCTACGGAACAGGCTGTAAAAAATGAGAATTGCCAGTAGAACGAGGGCGGCGCTTTGCAAGAACGCGGCACCGGATAAAACGCCTTCCACATAGCAGGCGAACATCAGGCAGATTGCCAGCAAAGATGTGCCTGCAGCCATATAGAAGCGGCGCATACGTAGCGCTTGCGGATCCCTTGGACGCACTGAAAAGAGGCTGCTGGAAGCAGGCGAATGTAAGTTAGGCCCTGCTTGCCGGGGTGACACGGTTTCCCGTGTGCTTAGCCCTTCCAGCGTCGGCTGCTGCAGCGGATGGACTGTCTTCAACATATTATATGGAATTAGGTAGCGCCTCATAGTCTGAATGCGCATAGTCGATTGCTTAAACATGTTGCTTATAGGCAGATATTACCGTTTTATACATGCTTCGTCATTATGAAATATACGCATTGTTATTGATATTTTTATGTTTAGCATTTCAGTTGAATTTACGCAGCACCCATAAAAAACGCGACCCGGAGGTCGCGTGAAGACGAATTATATAAATTGGGCAATAAATTAATTGCTTAATTCATTGCTAAATTTATTACTTAATAAGCACCCATAAAATCACGCTTGCCAATTTCAACGCCATTGTGGCGCAGAATATCGTACGAAGTCGTCACATGGAAAAAGAACTGCGGCAAACCGTATTGCAGCAGATACGTTTGGCCGGTCAGTTTTTTCTCTTTTGGTGTACCCGGACGCAAGACGATTTCCATCGTGTCACTGCCGTGCATTTGCGCTTCTGTCAGGCCGTCGATGAATGCCAGCGTTTTCGCGATGCGTGCTTGTAATTCGGTAAAGGTCTGCTCGTTGTCGTCATATGCCGGAACATCGATACCGGCCAGGCGGGAGGAGACGCTTTTGGCAAAATCAGCAGCAATTTGCACCTGACGGGTCAGCGCAAACATGTCTGGAAACAGGCGTGCTTGCAGAAACGCGTTTGGATCGATTTTCTTTTCGGTGGCGTGCGTTTCTGCGATGGTCAGAACATTGCTTAGCGCGCTGAGGATTTGTTTGAAAACAGGAACGGATGAGGAGTACATTGAAATAGTCATTTAGAGGCTCTTGGTGGTAAAGGCTGTGAAATTCAGTCGATTTGACGTGGCGAAAGTATATACGTTTAGCCCGGCTTGTGAAAAATCAGCCCTGATTTGACCAGTAGTCTCTCCTGGTACAGCCTCACCCCTCTAATAGGATGAATCGTCTGGTCTAACCCGTAGCCATCCGCTTGGGCAGCGTTGAACATCAGGGTAGTAACCGGCTGGGCTCCTGCAGTAATAACTGTAATCTGCGTCTGCGCTTGGCTGAATATAGATTAATTGGTTGTCATAGGGATATACCCCGTCATAAAAGAACGGTGCAAAGAAGAATGGGCCGCCATCAATGAACACGCGATGACCGCGAAAATCGCGGAAGAATCTGCCATCGTGGTGTCCCCGATCTCCATGAAACTGTCCATTTTCATGGAATTGGGCTCCACCATTCCCATGAAATCCACCGCCGCCTGAGTGTTGTGCGATCGCCAGACTACTTCCTAACGACAACATTAGCGCTGTCAGCCATAAAAAAACTGCTTTCTTTTTCATGTCATCACCTCATTGGAAATTGCTTTTGAGTCTTGTTTGACTCTTATTCCCTCCTCATTTTTAGTCTAGGAGAGCCGCGCAAAATCACTAATACAAGTTGGTAATGCTTGTGACAATTTGTATCGTAAATGGAGGGGATGATGGAGGCTGGAGCAGGTACAGGACGCATTGCCGAATGCGTCCTGAGGTGGTCACTTAGATAGCAACGCCGCCCGATATCTCGATACGCTGCGCATTAATCCAGCGGTTATCCTCGGAGAGCAAGGCTGCGACGGCTGCGCCGATATCATCGGGCAATCCGACCCGTCCGAGTGCGGTCTGGCTGGCAATACCTGCCTTTACCTGCGGGTTGTCACGCACGGCACCACCGCGGAAATCGGTTTCGACCGCACCTGGTGCCACGGTATTGACGGCGATGCCGCGCTCGCCAAGTTCTTGGGCCATGTAGCGCGTGAGGACCTCAAGCCCGCCCTTCATGGCTGCATAGGCTGCGTATCCAGGATAGGAAAAGCGGGTCAGGCCCGTGGATATGTTGACGAT
>NZ_JBRIIQ010000055.1:0-27377 GCF_052976905.1 Glaciimonas sp. GG7
ATCGGGTACCGATAGTGGTGCTACCCCGGGTTTTGTGGTTGATCAGGATGGACTGGTGCAATTCCCCTATGTCGGTCGGCTCAAGCTCTCTGGTCTGACCGAGGCACAAGCCCGCAGTCTGCTCACTGACAAGCTGGCGCGCTACGTCAAAAAACCCGATCTCACGCTACGTATTCAGGCTTTCCGCAGCAAGCGCATTTATCTGGATGGCGAAGTCAAAACGCCAGGCATCCAGAGTATCAACGACATCCCGATGACCTTGCCCGAGGCGATGAGCCGCGCAGGCGGTTTCTTGCTCACTGGCGACCAGAGCCAGATTAATGTCAGCCGCGCAGGCACAACGTATCAGATCAATCTTCCGCAACTGGTGGAACGAGGTATTAATCCATCCACTATTTTGTTGAAAAATGGCGATGCCATCCGCGTCATTTCGCGTGAAGAAAGCAAGGTCTTTGTATTGGGTGAAGTCACCCGTCCGACAACCTTGATGCTGCGCAACGGCAAGATGACGCTTAACGAAGCGCTGGGAGAAGCAGGCGGCCTCAATGAACTCACCAGCGAAGGTCGGCAGGTCTATGTGGTGCGCAACGCTTCTGATATGAATCCGATCGTGTATAACCTCGACGCCCGTTCGCCCATTGCGCTCGCTTTAGCAGAAAACTTTGAGCTCAAGGCCAAAGACGTGGTCTATGTCGATTCCTCCAAACTTGCTAATTGGAACCGTGTCATCAGCCTGATACTGCCGAGTGCACAATCGTTAACCAGTGCGGTGCAGTTGGTCAGATGATTAGCAACATACTGATTATTTGTATAGGTAATATCTGTCGCAGCCCGATCGCGGAAGGCTTGCTGAAGGTCGCCTTGCCGGGGAAAACGGTACGCTCAGCCGGTATCGGCGCCATGATCGGTTATCCAGCCGATCCATTGTCGGTCCAACTCATGCAAGAGCAGGGCATAGACATCGGCACACACCGTGCACAGAGTCTCTTGACCTGGATGGTGGGTGACGCCGACATCATCCTGGTCATGGATCTGGAACAAAAGCGCTTTATCGAACAAAAATACCCATCCTCCAAAGGCAAGGTATTCCGGTTAGGTGAATTTGGGCACTACGACATTCCCGACCCTTACCAAGAAGACCTGACCGTATTTCGACAGACCTATAGTCTGATTGCCCAAGGCGTTGACGCGGTTGTCGAGCGCATCGTACACATCAACTAAAGAGCATTTCACCTAATCGATGAATCAACCTATACAGCATTTAGTCCCCATCAACACCCAGGATGACGATGAAGTCGAGCTGGCAACCTATCTCGACATTCTTTTCGATAACCGCTGGCTCATCGTCAGCATCGCGCTGTTCATCACCCTGCTCGGCGCGGCCTATGCGTTTATCGCCAAGCCGATTTACGAAGCCAATATTCTCATTCAGGTAGAAGACAGCCCCAATTCGTCTAAGAACATATTGGGCGACATGGCATCGATGTTCGACGTTAAAACCGCCGCGACGTCCGAAATGGAAATCCTGCGTTCGCGCATGGTGGTATCGCGCGCGGTGGACAACTTGCGGCTCAACACCTCTGCGCGCCCGAAGCATTTTCCGGTCATTGGCGGCTGGCTGGCCGGACGCAATAAACAGCTCTCTGAACCGGGCCTGTTCGGTAGTGGCGGTTATGTATGGGGTGCGGAAAAAATTGATGTTTCCATCTTCAATGTGCCTGAATCGTTGGTGGGCGCTGAATTTGTTCTCACGGCAGAGGCCAACGGCCAATACAGCCTCACTGCAAGCCAGCATGACATTGCACTCAAAGGCCACGTAGGGACTGCGCTCACAGCAAACGTAGAGGGCGGCTCCATCGTCTTGCGGGTAGATAGTCTCTCTGCCAAACCCGGTGCGCAATTTTTGTTGACCAGTAGCTCCCGATTGGCGAGGATCGAGCGGTTGCAGAATGCAATGGTCATTGCCGAAAAAGGCAAGCAATCCGGCATCATCGGCATCACGCTCGAAGGTACTGACCCCGTATTAACGAGCAAGATCCTCAACGAAATTGGGCGTGAATACGTCCGTCAGAATGTCGAGCGCAAATCGGAAGAAGCCGAAAAATCTCTCAGCTTTCTCGACAAGCAACTGCCAGACCTGAAGCGCCAGCTAGAGCAGTCCGAAACCAAATTCAACCAGTTTCGTAATGTCAGCGGAACCGTCGATTTAGGTGAAGAAGCCAAGATGCTACTCACGCAATCCGTGAGTGTCCAAACCAAACTGCTTGAGCTGAAACAAAAAAGAGAAGAGCTGCTGATCCGCTTCACCACCGATCACCCCGCCGTAATGGGCATAGACAGCCAGATGAAAGAGATCAATGGCGAAATGCAGGACATTACTGCACGGATTAAAAAGCTGCCTTTAATCGAGCAAGATGTATTGCGCCTGACCCGCGACGTCAAACTCAATACCGATTTGTACACCGCGCTACTCAACAGCGCCCAACAATTGCGTCTGGTCAAGGCCGGTAAAGTAGGCAGCGTGCGTTTAGTCGATGCCGCCATGGTCCCCGAAAACCCAACCAAGCCAAACCGGCCTATCGTGATCGCGATTGCCTTGTTGATAGGACTATTTCTGGGCGTCATCAGCGCCTTTATCAAAAAATCCCTGTTTGGCGGCATCAGCGACGCCCACGAGATTGAGCAAATGCTGGGTTTGACCGTCTACGCCAACATCCCACACAGCAAGCGGCAAGACGTCTTGTATGAACAGGTGCTTGCCAAATCTTCGGAGCTGTCAATATTGGCACAAACCGACCCGACCGATACCGCGATCGAAAGCTTGCGCAGTTTCCGCACATCACTGCAATTTTCGATGTTGGACGCCAAAAACAATATCGTCTTGCTCACCGGCCCGACACCCGGCCTGGGTAAATCATTTGTCTCGGTGAATTTTGCGGCAGTGTTGGCAGCAGCTGGCAAAAAAGTCCTGCTCATTGACGCCGACTTGCGTAAAGGCTATCTCCACCAATACTTTGGATTGGCTCGGGAAAATGGACTGTCCGAACTCGTTGCTGGCTCATGTAGCCTGGAACAAGCCGTGCATAAGGGGTTGATCGAGAATGTCGACTTTATCGCCACCGGCAGCTTCCCACCCAACCCATCAGAGTTGTTGTTGCATGAAAATCTCGGCCTGTTACTGAAGACCGTATCCGACAACTATGACTACATCCTGATAGATACGCCCCCTATTCTGGCGGTGTCCGACACGCTCATCCTTGGTCCCTACGTTGGTGCAGTCTTCTTTGTCACGCGTGCAGGTCAGAGCACGATAGGCGACATCAAAGAGGCCATCAAGCGTTGCAGCCATACCGGCATTCCGGTCAAAGGCGTCATTTTTAATGACATCAAGCGCCGCGCAGGTAGTTATGGGTATGGTTACAAGTATGGAAAATATCGGTATACCCAATATAAATATTGAGTAGGGCGTGTTGAGATCTAACGTGATGAAGTATCGCTCAACCGTTCGGACTGAGTAGGCACAAAGTGCCGTATCGAAGATGTTCTGACGCATGCATATACTTTGATACGCCTTAAAAGACTACTCAGTACGAACGGATTTTTACCATTTCAATATCAATAGGCTCTATACCAAAACAAAAATAGTTATCTCTCGTCTGGGGGAGTTTAAAAATGAAAAGAATAAAGAAAAAACGCACTATCTTTAACTTGTCACGCCGCGCACGCCGTTATGTTTTTTTTTGTGGCCTCCTGATCGCGTTTGGCGTGACGGGTATTTTCGTTCTTACACAATGATATGTACTGCTAAGTCTGGTATTTTTCTACCACATCGGGATAACGTCTCATTCCCCCTGAACACAGAAGCCAAATGTTGAGTAAATTAATTATCAAGCAACCACTAAGCGCATTGAAAATTTCCCAGATATTTCTATTGCTAGGGATATTTGCCACCATCGCGCTGTTAGATTTTTATACCGGCTATCAGACCAGCATCTTTAGCATGTACGCGTTCCCCGTCGTTCTGACGGTCTGGTTTTTCAACGGTGCCATGGGGATGCTGGCCGTGGTATTGGCGGTGGCATTGTGGCTAATGACCTATCTGCTCGATGGCGGTCCTGTCAGGGGAACGGATCTGGCTTTGACCCTCATCAATCGTGGAACTCTGCTTTCATTTGTGGTCTTTAGCATCGTCCAAACCCGGCGTGCTGGCGAAGCGAAGCATCGCGCCATTCTCGATATTGTCAAAAATTTGACCATTTGCAGTGGTTGCTCACATGTATCTGACGATAAGCAAATATGGGAACCTACACCAGACTATATCGAACGGCGAACGGGCATCAGAGCCAATGTAGCGTATTGCACGCAATGTGCCCGCCGCCACTACGCGAATGCACATACTTGCAATAGATCCGTCTCAAAATAAGTCTCACACCAAGCCTGACATCTAAAATAAAGAAAGATAAAAATGGGCTTTCGTATCCTTCATGCAATTGCATCCGTCAATCCGGTAGGGGGGGGGCCGTTTGAAGGGATGTGTCAGTTATCCCGCGAAAACACACGTTGTGGACACACGGTCGAAGTCGTTTCGCTCGACAATCCTGATGATCCATGGGTCCTCGCATGTGAGTTGCCCTGTCATGCGTTAGGACCGACAAGACTCGGGAAATATGGATATTCCCCACGTCTCATACCCTGGTTACGAGAAAATGCTCACCGCTACGATGCCGTCATCGTCAACGGCATCTGGAATTACATATCGTTCGGTATCTGGCGTGCGCTAGCCAACAGCAAGACACTGTATTTTGTTTTCACGCACGGCATGCTGGACCCGCATTTTAAACACCGCTATCCATTGAAACACCTCAAGAAATGGCTCTACTGGCCATGGGCCGAATACCGAGTCTTGCGCGATGCGACCGCCGTATTCTTTACCTGTGAAGAAGAGCGCCGCCTGGCACGACAATCATTTTGGCTCTATCGCGCCGATGAATTTGTCGTCAACTACGGCACCGCTGGTGCGGTCGGGGATGCCGAAGCACAGCACACCCTATTCCTAAAACAGTTTCCGCATCTGGCCACCAAGCGCTGCCTGTTGTTTCTGGGTCGCGTTCATGAGAAAAAGGGAACCGATCTGACCTTGCATGCGCTGGCAAAGTGCTTGCACGAACTACCAACCGAACGCACGGCCAATCTGCATCTGATCATCGCCGGTCCGGACGACGGCGACTACGCCAATAGCATGAAGGCGCTGTCGAAAAAGCTCGGCATTGAAGACCGGATCACCTGGACTGGCATGCTGGGGGGAGATCTGAAATGGGGCGCTTTTTATGCAGCGGATGTATTTGTGCTCAATTCGCATCAGGAAAATTTTGGCATTGCTGTGAGCGAAGCACTGTCGGCTAGTCTGCCCACTTTAATTACAAACAAGGTCAACATCTGGCGTGAAATTCAACAGGCGCAAGCCGGGTTTGTTGATAACGATGACGCCGCCGGATCATACCGGCTGTTATGCCGTTGGCTGGAAACTTCGCCGGAGGATTGGGATGCAATGCGTAAAGCGGCCAGAGAGTGTTTTGTTGCTCGCTTCCATATTTCGCGATCAGCTGAATCATTTGTTGATGCGATGGCGGTGTATGGGATGCGGCCTATGGCTAAGAAATTGGGGCCGATGCTCTTTAAGTAGTCTTTTTAAATCGTTTAGTTAGTGATGCCATTCGACAGTACCGCTCAGGTTTTTATGATCATGCTATTGCAGGCGGATGTATAACGATAAACGGGGTAGCGATGCCAGTGGCGCGCTGGCCTCTAATTTGACTATTTCACAGGTTAAAGAATTACTAGTAGTAAAGATGTTTATCGCAGACGTTGCTTGATCGCGAATCTTCGTCTGGAAATCAATACTCTAAAACAAAAATAAAATGACCTTAATTCGTGAACACTAAATTAACTCCTGGGGGCAATTTATGAGAAGAGCGCAACATAGTTACTTTAAACCGTTAGCTTTGGCACGTGCATTATTCCGCCAGATACTACATATCGCCAGGCATAAAATTGCCTTGATGTTAGCCAGAAAGACAGCCCCTCTCCAAGCGTGTTACTTTCATCCGGGCTTTCCGCATCCTTATTCCGTCGTCTACCGAATGTTTCATATTCTTGGTGTACCGATGAAACGAGGAATCCCCGACCATGACAAGAACCAACTGGGTTTTTTGTGGAAAGACGATACTTTTGTCGAGCCACATTCGTGCGAATACTTGATTAATGGCGCTTGTACCGATATTTCGAAGCAATATGTTGAGGTGGTTCACAAAAAAATATTTGGTTATTCGCTTGAAGTCGATCCTCTGACATATGCGGGGACGATGGTATGTAAATCAAATCTGAATGGCGCTCACGACGGCGTTGAATTCACCGGACCAATCAAGATACTTTCTCCAGACAGTGTTTATCAACTCGTTGTAGATAGCCGTGGTCCTGATGAACACGTTATGCCCGGAAATGTATGCGACATGCGTGTTGTAATACTTGATGGTGTACCAGTATTTTCTTATCTGAAATTTCGTCCGAAAAAAATACGCTTTTCGAACTTAAATTCGAGTATCAAGATCGTCACGATAGAATCGATTTTTGAACAGAGAGAAGTCGCGCAGGTTTTCGCGTTCTGTAAGGAGTTCGGACTGGATTATGGTGAGATCGATATAGTCCGAGATTTCAGCAGTAACAGGATATACATTCTGGATGTTAATAAAACACCATTAGGTCCACCAAATGGTTTGTCTCAAGAGGACCATGCCATCGCCTTGCAGCTATACCGGAAGGAATTCATGACCTGGATTGAAAATCGTAAGGCCACAAAAGGATGTTGTTGAAGACTGACTCGAATTCTTGCTGAACGGGAGTTTGAAGGGTTGCATATGTAAAGGATGGGAATGCTATTTGCGCACGGATTCTTAGAAGCTGTCTTGAAATAATTTCATCTTAGTTTGGCAAGAGTAATACGCAACATCGCGATTCTCACGATATTTTCAGCAGTGGCAGTCAGAATTTCGACGTCCTTAGCGAGGCGTCGAAATCCGCCAAGCCAAGCAAAAGTACGTTCCACAATCCACCGAATAGGCAGCACAGCAAAGACATCTTTAATCTTGGTGGAAATGTTCAATTTCAACTTTAACGTTTCCTCAACAAATGTCACTGATGTACCGCGATAACCAGCATCTCCAGAAAAAGCTTTGATCGTGCAATATTTTTCTGCTACACGCTCGAATACGGGAACACCTGCTTTCGTATCGTGTTCATTGGCTTTATGCCCTCGAACATGCAACAAATTACCCAATGTATCAACGATGATGTGACGCTTTCTGCCTTTCACTTTTTTACCGCCATCGATCCCTCTGTCCTCGCTGGCGTAGATGGTTTTGACGCTTTGTGAGTCAATAATTCCATAGCTTGGCGCAGCTCTTTTTTTTGGGAAAGGTGATATTGGCTATTCAATTTATCCAGCGCACTTTCCCAGGCACCTGTTTTATTCCAATGACTAAAATGACCATAGACCGTTTTCCAAGGAGGTAAATCCTTCGGTATCATCCGCCACTGACAACCACTTTTCACCACGTACAAAATCGCATTAACTATCGCTTTCTTGTCATGCTTAGCTTTGCGGCCACGCGGATCGCTTGGTTTGAAATAGCCTTCTAACAGCGCCCATTCTTCGTCTTTCAAGTCACTTTGATACACAGCTTTTCCAAAAAATCTAAAAACTTGATTTTTACATAGAAATTATTTCAAGACAGCTTCTTACTATTGCGATTCCTCTATAAAATTACGCAGTCTCTCGCAATACTCTATCGAATTTTGACAAAATTTTGTCGATTCCCAGATGGGACTTTGCATATTCGTATCCTGCCAGTCCCAACTTTTGCCGTTGTACTGGATTGCGTCCCAGCCCTCCAATCGCCGCTGCAAAAGCGTCTGCATCCCCCGGTGTCACTACCACGCCGCAGGATTGCAGCACACGACCCAGTTCGGTATCCGCATGCGCAGTCGCTACCACTGCGCGTCCACTTGCCAGCATCCCGGTCAGCTTGGAGGGCATCACCAAATCAGCCGCATCCGCTCGTTGCGGCAGCAGATGAATATCCGCCAGACCGAGCAAATCATTGAGACGATCTAGCGGTTGCAAGTTCAGAAAGCGCACATTCGGCAACCCATGCGCCAATCGCATCAATTCCGCCTTGCCAGCACCATTGCCACAAAATACGAAGTGCAGCGTCGTCTGGTCGCACAACAAATGCGCCGCCTCGGCCATGATCTCCAGCCCCTGCTTGCCGCCCATATTGCCGGAATATAGGGCTACCACCGCATCCTCAGGAATGCCCAATTCGGCGCGATAGCTACTCGGCACAGTCAAAGGCCAGATCGCATTGAGGTCTATCCAGTTAGGAAAATGCACTTGCCTGTCCGTTGCCACCCCTTTCGCAGCAGCGCGTGCCAGCATGCTGTCAGAAATCGTGGACACCCAATCAAAACGTCGCATCAGCCAGCGCTCCAGTCCAGTCACCAGCCGCCGCGCCAACTTGCCCTGTAACAACCCCAACGCAAAGGCAGCGTCCACTTCATAGTCCTGCACATGCAACCACGCCCGCGCCCCGGTCAGACGCGCCACGCAGAGCGCCATCGGCGCACAAAACAGTGGCGGCTCCACCACCCACACCACATCCGGCCGCCATGCCAGTTGGCACAGCATCAACGGCAAGCTGGACAGCGCAAAACTGGCCAGATGGATGAGCCGCTTCAGCCCGGACGGTTTTGCAGGAACCCACAACGGTGCGCGCCAGACCCGCACGCCATTCCAGATTTCGTGGGTGTAGCGTGTGCCGCGAAACTCGGGCCAGACCTGCCAATCGGGATAGTAGGGTGGAGCGGTTACTACGCGGACTTCATGTCCTGCTGCGGCCAGCCAAGTCGCCATTTCACCGGTGTATTTGCCGATACCGGTTAGTTCGGGGGCGAAGTTGATGCCGTAGAGGAGGATTTTCAAGCGAAGGTCTTTTCTGTAATGCGTGGTTTGACTGGTTTGGCAGGGGAGCCAAAGCACACCATCCCTGCTGGCATATCGTGAAATACCGAGCTACGCGCACCGATAACCGCCTCCGCACCGATTGTGACGCCGGGGGCAATGAATACATCTGCAGCAACCCACGCCTGTTCGCCTATGGTGATTTTGCAAGCACGGATAGGGAAGTCTTGCTGAGCATAGTCATGGTCGGCCGCGCATAGATAGCTGGACTGCGATACCACCGCATGGGAACCGATATCGATCTCACCCAAGCTATACAACACCACATCGTCGCCGATCCATGCATAGTCGCCAATTTTTACTTTCCATGGATAAGTGACGGTCACGCTGGGGCGGATGACGACATGCTGACCGACCTGCGCTCCGAAGCAACGAAGCAACCAGCGACGAAAGCCGTAGGCGACTTGGGGTGACCAGTGAAAAAGTGTAGCCTGTACTAGCCACCATAATTGAACCGTTATTGCGGAGCGCCCACGGAAATGAACCGGCAAGCGAAAGCGAGAAAGATCC
The DNA here is from genome assembly GCF_052976905.1 of Glaciimonas sp. GG7. Classification (NCBI taxonomy): domain Bacteria; kingdom Pseudomonadati; phylum Pseudomonadota; class Betaproteobacteria; order Burkholderiales; family Oxalobacteraceae; genus Glaciimonas; species Glaciimonas sp. GG7. The sequence continues at coordinate 9,587 of NZ_JBRIIQ010000055.1, forward strand.
TGTATTAACACATATACCTCTGAATAATCTTAACTAACCAAAGCATTGACAGCTCTGCAGCAGACACAAAAACAACGAACGACCAAAAATCAATGAGTTCTGCAGCTCGTCTAACCATTTTGATTGCATGTTTATTTGCCACCTCTCTTATACTCTCGCACCTTGAGCTAATCAGGAGAGTGAGGTTCCCTCGATATTTCGTCTGCCATGAGATGGAATTTATGCGGCCAGTTTTTCCTGAAGTTGAGCGTCTCTCCAATCGTCAAGATACTGGATTGGTGAGCGATACCCCAGTGTGGAATGCTGGCGAGTGCGATTATAAAAGACTTCAATATAGTCGAAGCTGGCTGCCTTCATTTCTGCATGGGTAACGTAACGCAGGCCATGATATCGCTCATTCTTAAAACTATTAAACCAGCTCTCAGTGGGCGCATTGACGCTCCTATGTCAAGAAATCTTCGCTGCTCCTGCCAAATCGGCAAGAATGAGTGGGTAGAGCTCACGAATAATATAGCGCTTTAAACACCGTTGAATTTCTTTCGCCGAGAGTCCCTCAGCGGTACGACGCGCCACGTAAGCACGCGTGCGTGGCTCACTGCGCATTCGCACCATAGCAATCGTCCATAAAGCGTTGTTTGCTGATCGGTCACCACCACGATTGAGCCGGTGCCGAATGGTTTTTCCTGACGATGCCGGTAACGGACTGGTACCGCATAAAGCAGCAAGCGCTGCTTCGCTGCGTAGTCGTTCAGGGTTATCTCCGGCAACAGCAATCAACGTGGCCGCAGTTTGTGGTCCTACCCCAAACTGCTCTCTCAAAGGTACTGTCAACTTAACGAAAAGTCAGAAAATTTTACGACTGAAAGTGGGTAACTCGTTACTATCCTTCAAAAATTTTCAATTTCAGTACTAGAAAAGTTCATGAAAACCACGAAAAGTGGGAAACTTTAAAAACCAGTTCCTTAAGTTGACAGTACCATTCAGGCAATGAAAAAGTTGCAGGAGAACAAGCCGGAATTATTTGTTAAACGCATCTATAACCAAGCGGGTCCGGACACCTATTGAGCTGTCTGTTTTTATTAGACCACGACATAGAGCTAAAAAATAACTATTTTTGACATATATAAAATGAATAACCACTATCTTCTTTAAATATAAAATTAAAAATCCCATTTCTAATTTTTTCACTGGAAAATTTACAATGAGAATATTCATAAATATTTTTTTGTGATTTAATCAAATCAATGTTAGTAGGAAGATATTCGCGACCAATGCAATTTTTCATTGATGAAGTTAAAGAAGGAGTAAATTTATCGGGAGAAATCAATACTGCAAAAAATGGAGGAACCTTGCAATATGTAATATTATTTTTGTCAAAATTATTAATAATATCTAACGCACTCTGAGATTTTGCGCCGTACTGCACACTACTATTGATATCGCGCATATTTCCTAAAGTAATTCCTAGCAATGCGGAAATTAAAGTGACATATAAAAATAATAATATTAATATATTAAAATTTTCATTTAAATAATTTAATTTTTTACTTTCTTTATAATCATAAACCATTAAATTAAAAATGAATACTGAAAATAAAGGAATTATATTATAGTAGGTTGGAGGAACTTTTAATGCATAAAAATAGACTATTGGAAGAATAAATATTATTTTTTTATTTTTCAAAGAAAAAATTAGGAGTGATAAAAAAAATAAAATTCCAAAAAATGGGAAAAAATCACTTTTTATATAATATGTAAAAAAATCACCGTCATTTCTTATTGAAAAAGATTTTCCTTGCGAAATTAGTCCTTTAATTAAATCAATAATGGGAAATGGATAAAAGTATAAAATTATTAAATTAATAAATATAAAAAATACAATTATTATTGTCCATTTTCCTAAATTAAGATTTATATCATTTTTTTTATAAGCCAAAAATGAAAATATTATATAAATAATAAATATAGTTGGTTGGGTCCATGCCAATATTGAAATTAGCAACGTCCAAGCGACAGGTCTTTGAATGTGACGAAAGTATTCGGCAAATAAACATATCAAAATAGCTAATACTTCCGGACGAAAACCTTGCTTTACTTGCAAAGAAAAACATATTGTTGCTAATATAATAGAATTTATTAAACCAATTTTATTTCTAAATATTAATAATATTAAAAATAAAGTTGAAATTTCAATTATGGTTAAAGCAAAATAATTCCCAGAATTTTTACAATTAAAATTTAGAAATCCCAGTAAAGCCGGTTGCATTATTCCATGCCATATATACCTTGAATGTCCGCTTGGATCGACTGAAAATATAGGATTTTGGAAAATTCCATCACTGCAGTAGTTAATAGATAAAGGAGCAAAAAGAGCGCTATCTCCAACTGGAGCTGGAAATTGCCAAACAATATTGAAATAAATTTTTATAAATATGTTTAATAAAATTATTGCAAATATAATACCTGTTAATATATACAAATATTTTTTTTTAGTTATTTTCATGATGATTTCAAAAGCAATTTAAGCAATACTATGGAATGATAAATTTATTAAAGATAAACTTATGGACGCAAATAATTAAATTGGATTAAACCGTTTTAAGGTTAGCTTAAACAACTGAGCTTTTCGAATATTTAGGAACGTATCAAAGGCTTAACCTAAACATAAATAATTATTTCAAGAAGCGTATATTTTTGTTAAGGTTATTAGAATCTGCGAATTGTGAATGTTGTGAAATTTGGCTATAATTATTGTTTGTAACTACTTTTTTGTCGATTTTCCGTAATCTATGTTTGTCGCCTAAATTAGTAATAATTTAATTGCCTCTATTTTTATTTCATTTTTATGCTCTAATCCAAGCCTTAGATTCAGATTAATATGAAGTCTCAAAAAGTAAACTTATTTTGTGCCGCAGTAGCTCTTTGAATATTTTATTTAGGCGATTTCATAAGCTAAATTTCGTTGAGTCAAGATAGTGAAAATTGTCAAAAATTTATGCGTCAACTCATGATGTTTTCTATATTATTTTTAGTTCATCTCGTTATGGATTTAATCAAAGCTTGTTCTTTAGAACCGATTGGTGGGTAGTACATTGCTAACGTTCGGGACAACCCCGTTTTGCTGTTTGATAAACTTGCTCACGGTGGCTTAATACCGCTGTATTTCACCGACACATGGCGCTGTGTCGGTGTAACGAATTTCAATCCGTTATTTTTTCTGGTGGTTATACCACTGCACAAATTGCAGTTTCCAGTCCCGAGCCTGAGCTGCATTATGGAATGGCTTGCTCAGATAGTTTGCTCAATACTTATAGATTAGAAACAAGTACCGGGTGAAAGCATTGTCATTACTCTTAAGGGGTCTTCTACTCTCACCGCTGTGCCAGATTCAAGCTAACAAAACCAACCTTCGATCAGTGCTGCTAGTAATTCATAAAAGCTGTTCCCGCAATAGTTGCTTTAATATTTTTAATTAAAAATTAGAAAGTATGCGACGAAGTATAAAAAAAACTAAAAAATAGCGAAAATTTCAAATGATAAATTTAAAATTAAAGATAAATTTAATTTGAAAAAATCTATGTTCAGACTTTATTCACCTAAGTAGTTTCTAATAATGTTTATGATAACTATCTGCCCTATCGTGCGATCTGTCGCTTTTCCGCTATTAGCAGAGTTCTCCCTAGATTGTACTCCGCACCTTACGATGCATTTCTATAGGCTTGTCCTCTATTTACAATAAATTTTACGGACTATTTAACTAAAAAAGTTTTCATATTCTTTGGTATATATATCGATCAATAAAGTTAGCTGCCAGAGGTAACAGCTGACGATAAACGAAAGGTTTTTGTGCGGTGCCATCGAGCATGGCTTCAATGCCAAACCGTGGTGACCCATCACGTAATCCCCATTTCCCAGAAAATCCGGAATAACTGGCTGCAGCGACTATCCAGAAGAATGCGAAAAGCAAAAGCACCGACATGCAGCGTGCATGGGCGGCTGCCTGAACTGCACCGTTCAAGCGGGCAAAAGGGGAGGTGATTTTCAGGCGTATTATCAGCTTTTTCCGACCAGGAATACACCAGCACAGATCAGCGCTACCCCGCCTGTGCGCAGCAGCGTGACCTGTTCTCCTGCCAGCAAACCGATGATCACGGTCAGTCCGAAACCCAGGCCGACCAGCGGATAAGCCTTGCTGACATCCCATTTGGCAAGCACCCCGAGCCATACAATCGCTCCCAGTCCATACAGGCAGAAACCGCCCAGTACGAAGCCGTTGGACAGTACGGTGAAAACGGTACGCACAGCCAGTGGCTGTGCCATGACTGCTTTCACTTCTGCGCCGGACATGCCGGCTTTCAGCGAAAACTGGGCAAACACGGAAAGTGCGATGCTCAGCAGCGCGGTAAATAAAGTATTCACAGTGTTATGCCCAGTACAAAAAATGTGCGATCAGCATCAAAATGCCCATCACTATGATGGTGACCCGGCTGACCGGGTCTTTGAATGCATGGATGACAGGGTCATCATGCATTTCTCCGCGTGACGTCTTGATCCAGAGACGGGCCAGCCAGTAATTCAAGCCGATTGCCACCAGCCACAACAACTTTGGTGTCGCGTAATGCGCCTGGGTTTCGGGAGCGCTGATGAACAGTCCGAACACGACCACGGCCGATACGGCAGACGCCACACCCAGTGGCCACAATATGACCAGATCGGTCACTTTATAGTCACGGCCATGCGCGGCTGCTTTGCCGATCTGATTCAGCGTGACCAGTTCGGAGCAGCGTTTTACCAATGCCAGACTCAAAAAAATGAATATTGAAAACGCCAGCAGCCAGAAACTGGTGACTATGCCGATCGCCACCGCGCCGGCCAGGATGCGCAGGGTGTACAGCAGCGAGAGCATGATTACGTCGATCAGTACAAATTTCTTGAGTACCCATGTATAGGCACTGGTCAGTACGACGTACAGCAGCAGCATCAAAAAGAAGGGCTGGGATACTGCAAAAGCCAGCACCAGCGCTATCACCAGCAAACAGATGGCGACAGCCAGTCCATGCAGGATCGGTATCCGGGCGCTGGCGAACGGTCGTTTCTTTTTGCGCGGATGGGCGCGGTCACTTTCCAGATCCAGCAGATCGTTGACAATATAAGTTGCAGATGCAGCCAGTGAAAAGGCCAGGAAAGCGACCGTGATGGTCGCCAGCTTGCCGCTATCCATGAATGAAAATGCAGTTAATAACGGGACCAGCAACAGCAGATTTTTCAACCAGTGGTGAACCCGCAATGCCTTTGCCCAGGTGGAAAGTTGGACTGGTTGTTTCGGGAACTCCTGCTCGACCGGCGTCTGTTGCCGGACTAGCTTGGTCACGCTGACAGGGGTACCGACCAAAATCGCTGCATGCGCCGCATTCCATACCGGAATATCGGCGTGGCTGTCGCCGGCATATACGAATGGAGTGCCAAGTTTTTCCTGTATTGCTTCCAGTTTCGCCTGGCCTTTGAGATTGCGGCCGGCGTCAGTAGCCAGCACGTCATCGAATAGCGCAAGGTGGGTCGATACGCCTTTTGCGATGGATGAGTGTGCTGCTGTGGCCAGAATGATCTGGCGTCCCTTGCTCTTTTCACTGCGAAGATATGCCAGAAAGTCTTCGTGGTAAGGCAGGTGCGCAGCGGAAAGGGTAGTGCGAGCGGAAACTTCTTCCTTGAATGCTGCACGTCCTTTCATCAGCCAGAACGGCAAACGCAGTAAGTTCAGGGGCGAGCGCTTGACCAGCTGGATCACTGCTTCAACCAGCGTATCGGTCGGTGTCAGGGTACCGTCGAGGTCAACTACCAAGGGCCATCGGCTGGCCAGATCGAAAGGAGCAGATGCGTTACTGGTTAACGCCTGACTTAGAAAATGCTTCATAAATTTGTAAACTTGAAAAAGTAATTTTTTTTATGGTGTTTACCATGACGTGTGCAATATACAAATACGTATTATTTAAAGTCTGTGAAACTTTTGAATAAAAAATAATTCTTAAAAGTAGCTATATGGTACAGGGCAAATGTTGTCGCCGCATTAATTTTTAAGTGCGTGTATTCTTATTGGGACTGTCAACTTAACGAAAAGTCAGAAAATTTTACGGTACTGTCAACTTAAGGAACTGGTTTTTAAAGTTTCCCACTTTTCGTGGTTTTCATGAACTTTTCTAGTACTGAAATTGAAAATTTTTGAAGGATAGTAACGAGATACCCACTTTCAGTCGTAAAATTTTCTGACTTTTCGTTAAGTTTGACAGTACCAACGTAACTAATGCAGTAATATTAACGGGTATCTTATTACTCGCCCCGCAGCAATGTTTGGATGTAATTGACCTAGCTTAATATTATTATGTGCCATCACTAATTACTTGTAATGCCTTTACAGATGAGGTTCTAATAGGGCCGCCACCTTGGGGATGATGGTTAGGATAGCGTGGAGGATATTTCGGTGCATAATTAAATGACGTAGCCGGTTTTGCGATTAAAGTAAGCAGCATCCTGTTTAAGTTTTTTTATAGGGCGAGCAGGGTTACCCGCATAAAGTTGATACTCTTCGCTATATTTTTTATTCAGCACGGAACCTGCACCTAGTACAGAGAAATTTGGCAAGCAAGAATTAGACAAGATAATTGATGAAGTTCCTATGAAAGCATAATCTCCAATGACAACAGGTCCACTCCGCTGGCGAGATTCTTCTATGGAAATACTATGGGTTAATATCTGACTCCTAAACCCGGCAAAGGTCGAAAAGCGACCAATAGTGACTGTATCTGTACAGTCAATTAAGTGTCGATTGGTAATCGCCGCATGCTCACCAAGTATTAACTTAGGTGATCGATTGATCTGATCAGAAAAGTGAACCGATTTTGTATTTGGTGGAAAACCTGACACCCAATTTAAACGCCCAATTGATGCTGATTCACCAAGCGTAACTTCCGCAGCACCTTTAATGACATTCAGGTGCCCGATTTTGGCATTTTTGCACATCACCAAAAGATCGGGTAATACAAGTGAAAACCCTACTCTTGCACTGGGGTCAATCTGGTAATGAAAAAACCGTTGGTATATGAGTTTCTTTATACGCCAAGGCATAAAACACGCAACTATCGCAAAGATAATTTTTAACATTTAGCACCACCCGTTGCGTGCGTATATGCAGACAGATAACTGCTCGCCATGTTCTGTTTAGAAAATCGCTTAAGATTCTCAAAACCTCTGTGTCTTATCGACTCCAAATCGTTTAATGATTCGATGATCTTGTTAGCAGCGATATGCTCATCTAGTGGATCTACATAAATTGCGCCATCACCGCCAACCTCTGTCATCGGCAGTATATGACTAGTGAATACAGGACAGCCGCATGCTTGTGCTTCGATAATTGGCCAACCAAAACCTTCTTGTAATGAAGGGAAAATAAGACCGACGGCACCGCTATACAGTGCTCTTAGCATTTTGTGAGGTGTATTTTGAATCGAGAGTACAGAATCACCGAGTTCATTATCGATTGATAACCTTATCATTTCTTCAGAAAGAGGCGGCCCAACGAATAGCAATTTAAAGTTTGTATCAGGATAAAGACGCTTGATGACATTGAATATCTTAAGGATGAATAGCCTATTTTTCCGAGGCAAGTCAGACCCCACATGGATTAAATATTTTGTGCCTACAGATAATTCCGTTTGCTGGACTGCTTCTTTAATAGCGAGATAGTCATCTGGAAAAAAATCATCATTGAGAGAATTCAACGCGACAGAAATATTAGCGCCATTCCAACCAAGATTTTGTAAATGCGATTTCGTGTACTCTGAGACACAAACAACAGCAGCAGCTTGTTTGAGTCCTTGGAATATCAGCCATTGAAATATTTTTCCCATAAAACCTACGCTCCATCCAGGGATCATATTTCTTGCCGCTTCGATAGCCAATACATCGTGGCAGGTTATAACGATGGGAATATTTTTGAGAGTCAGCGCGTACATCGCATTTGAGTGATCGCAAATATGAACAAGATCAAATTTTTTTGCTTCCCTTCTTAAGGCACGCGGGAAAATGATGAATTTGTCGATATAGCCGATCCACTTCCAAAATCCCGATGGCTTTCTATTATTTGAAAGTAAGCATGCGGTTGGATTAAGTATTTTGACAATATGTCCATCCTCAACTAAACAATGTTCCATCATCCTTGCAAAGGCTGTCATGCTTTTTTGCTGATCTTGTGGATAGTTCCCCACTAAAAGAATACGTAGACTCATTATTAATTCCGGGAAATATGATTCAGTTCAGAAATTCAAGCTCGAGACCTTGAATTTAATCGTAACGAAGCGATAAACAAACCAAACAGCAAATAGCCCAATGCATTGACTGTCAACTGTCCAATAATTGACCAGGAAAGTAAGGCAAGACTAGTTGTGATCCACAGCATGAGCGGCAAGGAATTTCCGGTTGACTTTACGATAAACAATGATTTGCGTAACCCAATCGCAATTACCAGAAGCTTCAGCCCGATGAATGCAAAGCCCAGTAAGCCCCCTTCCAAAATCGTGCGGGCTGCCTCGGTTTCTGCGAGCAAGAATGTGCGTTCCCCTGTTGCAACGGTTCCTGCAAAATTGGTGCCGACACCAATACCGTGGCCGAGTAACGGTAGTCCCTTATAAACACCGGGTTCCCCGAAGAACATGGAGACGAGGCGACTGGAAAAATTTTCTGATTGTGCCGCGGCCTCAAAACGTTCCTCCGTTGCATCAACTGCACGGGAAAATACAAATGCGACTGATGCGAGCATCATCGCAATTATGACAACCACTATCAGCGCGCTTCCCTTTTTTGAGCCCTTCGAGTAGACGAGCGAAGCAAGGGCGTATACAGAAAATAGCAGCCCCAGAAATATGACAGCACCGCGCGATCCACTGACCAACGTGGCAATACCCAGGGCAAGCAGGCACGCCTTAGGCATCCATTTTCTTTTCCATAATTTGACCTCTGGCGCAAGCACCGCAAGCACGAAAGGCGTTGCCAGGCCCAGAAACACGGTATAACCGAGCGTGAATGAGAAGGTGCCTGTTGTGCGTACAATATCAGCTGTAACTAGGAATACTGAGCTTCCATCACCATCTACCTGCTTGTTTATAAATACCCCAGGCGGGAGAAAATGCTGCGCGATTGCGAGGGGGGTCATGACGAGCAATAGCAACAAAATCGTTTTTGAAATGACACTGAAATCGTGTTCGGTGAGCGATACTGCCGCAGCGTAGGCAAACCAGAGGTACAGAAGCCAAAATCTTGCACCAATAATAAAGATGAAGGGGGAGCTTTGATTAACGATGAGCTGCAATAGTCCCCATACAACAACAACAGCGGTCCATAGCCATAAGATCTGAGTACCTATTTTCGTAAGTTTCAGTCGGTTGGTTTTGATTGCCCAAAAAATACCGTAAAGCGCCATTGCATCTCGCAGAAGTACCAGAGGATTAGTGAAGGCAGAAGAAATCCACTTACGCACAGCACCTTCAAAAATGACGACAAGTAAAACCGCAATAAAGAGTTTGCCTATGGTGCTCAATCGAGGATTGTTTCTGACGCGGTTTCTGGGGAGGTTGAGGATAGTACTGTTGTAATCCATTAATGCATCCAGTCCTGAATGAGTGTTCCGACACGCTCGCGATAAGCTTGCCAAGTAAAGTGTCGCGATGCACCGAGCGCATGTTCACGGGCAGCAAATAGTGATCCACGATTCTCAATCCGCTCCTTTACGCAACGATAAAGGTTGTCTTCATCGCACGTAACAACCCAGCCTGAACCGGGAAACTGCTCAATCATCGCTTTGGCACCGGTTTGAGTCGATACGATGGCGGGTGTACCGCAAGCCATTGCTTCCGCTACCACCATGCCGAATGAATCAAAGCGCGACGGCAATAAAAGACAGTCTGCCTCTGCCAGCATATGAAACAGTTCAGCCTGCGCCACGCCCGGGTAATACTTTGCATTCGGCGTCTGTTCAATTTCTTCAACCCAGCCTAGCTCCCCCTGCCCACCGACGAAGCTAAGACGGTAGGGAAGTGCTTCTGCGCCCAGCCGTCTGAAAGCGGCCAGAATGACGTCAATTGCTTTCCTATGACTTAACACTCCGGCAAAAATAAAGTGAAGCGGCCGAGCATGAGGGGACCAAACGCTAACATCCTTTGGTAGCGTCGCACCTAATAATGTCGGGCGCACTTTTTCAGAGGGTACGCCTGCTTCCAGATAGCCTTCAGCAGCTAAAGGTGAGCAGGTAAGAATCATATCGGCCAAGGCAACCTCTTCATCCTTACGGCGGTTAATTTCTGCCAGATAAGGAGTGGGTTTGACATCAATTAATCGCGCACCGGCCAGATGATGTAAGGATGGGGCATCCAATATGCAACGTGCTCCAATGGCTTTGGCCGCGCGAAATGTGTGGTACGCAGAATTCTCATAAGCGATGACAACCTTGGGTTGAATCTTCGCAATATGTTTAGCTACCCACCAGTCAAATAAATGGAAAATACGGTGCGCGTAATCTTCACGCGAGAAACCTGACGGAAGAACGGAGCCCACGCGCAACAAACCCTGAAAAATCATCGGATGCCGCCTGAATTTACGTGGAATTTCCACTTTTTTTACACGTCGGGTATAAGAAGCTGGTAACCAAAACGGCAGTGTTTCGCTATCACATACCACAGGAACAGCGGACCAGAATGCATGGAGTAGTTCTCGCTCATGTAAGGCCCATGCAAGTTGGTGTGCATGTTGCAGACCCGGGTGGGAGATGAAAACGTTATGCATAACCAGCCCCGTTTACAAGGCTATGCAGGGTTGTTACATGTGCACTAACCTTGTGGCGCTGGTACCAATTCCAAGCTTGAGAGCTAATGTCCTGGAGGGCATTCACTTGTAACGCCAATCGCGGTATGCCAGCGAGGTAATGCTGATTTGCAATAAGTTCATCGGCAGGTTCATAGTTCTTTGAAATCAGTACAGGACATACTCCGTGCGCACAAAATGCTGCAAATACCCCACTTTTGGCGACGCAGTCGGCTTGATAAGAAGCTAGACCAAACATGGCGTCGGTAAGGTGAGTACTGACGGCTTCTGGTGCAAGGTGCCCGAATTGGATGACGCCTTTTCTTTGTAATAAGGTAGAAATTTCAGGATCCTGGATTGTTGGTCCGATGTCATATATCACCAGCCCTTGTTCTTGCGCCCAGATAAAAAGAGCCTCACCAGCAGAGCGATAGGTCTTGGCGCGCAAGGCGGACCCACCAAACACAATAATCTTCTGCGCTCGTTGAGGCGAATACGCTGACGTCTCACCGACATTCGAAAACACCGGTAGAACAGCATGGGGCTTGTTGTCTGCTGTGCGGCACAACCAGTGCGCCGACGCTTCAGAGTTGGTAATCCAGAAGTCTGAAAGACTAGCCAAACGGCGGGCAATGTGTCTTTGTACTGGTGAAAGCCAGAATGCAGAGCCCGAAGGCGGGCCGAAGGCATAAAGTTCGTGAAAGAAGATACCGAGTGTTTTGATGTGAGGGCGATCGGTTTGGATTTTATTGAGCAACCAGAGTGGGGCACCACGCTTGGCGAAACCGTAACCAGAGAAGTGGAGCAAACAATGCTCTGGCAGACGGTTATCAAGTGCACTTTTTCTTGAAAGTGGGAATTTAGCAGCGTCACTATCCCAGTGCAGACTTACATCAACGTAATCTGCAACGCCGCCAGGACTTGGAGCGTAGATATGAGTAATCTGGTTAATCATCAAGGGTTTTAATATTTTCACAAGTATTCGAATGAATATAAATTTCGATTATTAAATTCTAAAAATCTCAGTGAGAATTTAAAAATGAAATTATTTTTGATAAGCATCCTCGATTTAAAATCAGTGCAATAAATTCGACTTAATTATATGGGGACATAGTTACTCTTGTTTTTAGTGCCGTAATCTATATTCGCTTGTTGAGATACTCAGTATTTATATATGTGCAGTAGGGGATTAAGTGCTAATTATCGCCAATTTTTTAATAATAATCTGAGTAGTGCTATTTGAACCGTTAAGGTCGTAATCGCATTCGCCAAATTAAGAAGTAATGCTTTATGCGTCGTATCAATACCAATAACTTGAATAAATATTATCTGGACGGAAAGTGTTGCAATAACATATAAATATTGACGGCTGGTGTACGCGCGTGCCGCAAGCAGAGTAAAAAGAAAGCCAACAAAATAAGTAATAATGGGAGCAGCAAAGGCAAGCGCTACTTCAGCAGTCAGGAACGTATAGTGGTGACCTAATAGTAATAACCATTTCTCTGGAAAAATAATTGCACTAGTAAAAACAAGTCCAAAGAAAATTAACTGCAAAAGAAGAATGAAGCTAGCTAATTTAATAAATTCTTGTTTAGTTTTCATCCTGGAAAATATGGGCTGAAATAAAAAACCATTCAGCATTCCGAAAAAAGCAAAGATTTGGCCGAAGCGCCCGAGAGCGCCAACTTCGGCAATGGATTTTGTATCTCCCAAGATGCTAATAAGAAAAATACTAATCTGAACCTGAAATGCAAAATATAACGCACCCGGAATCAGCGGGAGAATAAATGTCCATAGTTGTTTAAGATAAACACTATCGTATTTTTCATTTTCATCTAAATATAATTTACATCTGGATTTAAGCAGCCAGTTCATGACTATGCAAGTTATCAGGTTGGTGATAATGCTAACCAAGGCAAATGGTAGTAAATAGCACAGTGATAATGTTAATACTAGCCGTATTACTGCGCCGCTTAGGCTCGATTGTATATTGCCATACCAGTCATGATGAATATTTAATATGACGTTACGTAATACCGATTTTTGCTGGACCCAGCAAGTAATTAATATCAGAGCGATAAAAATACAAACATTCCATGTATCCAGGCCCTGACGATGAAAAACAGTATAGGATATTGCTATGACAAATATTGAGATGAATGCGAGTAGATAGCGGCGAAAATGCAGTGCGCTGGCATATAAGCGGCTTAAGCCGATTTTGTCGTCAGATAATTTTGTTCCGTAAGTTGTCATCGCAGTTGAAAGATTTAAATCGGAACCTGTCGATCCAAGCCCTAAAAATAAATTGGCCGTTATAAACAAGCCGTATTCGGTAGTAGGTAATATACGTAAAAGCAATAGTGCGGTAATTAAATTTATTATCTGGACGAACGCCTGTCCGCCCAGAAATTTGGATATTAAAGATATCCATTTTTTTATGTCAGATATTAGCAATTTATTTTTTTAGGAAATCTTGGTACGTCTGTTGCAGGCCCGCTGCCAAGTTGATCTGTGCGCACCAACCCATACCAGCCAGATTCGTAACATCCATTAACTTACGGGGAGTACCGTCCTGTTTGCTGATATCAAAAGCGAGTTCGCCTTGGTAGCCAATCGTCTGCGCAATCCTCTCTGCCAACTCCCGTATCGTCACATCCTGCCCAGTCCCAACATTGATATGCGACTGCATAGCTTCCGTATGCGCATCATAAACACCCCGATCCAGCCCCATCACATGCACACTAGCCTCAGCCATGTCATCGACATACAAAAACTCCCGCTTAGGCGTCCCAGTCCCCCAGATCACCACCTGCTCGTCCCCATTGATCTTCGCTTCATGAAAGCGGCGGATCAGACCGGGGATGACGTGGCTGTTTTCGGGGTGATAGTTATCGCCGGGGCCGTATAGGTTGGTGGGCATGACGCTGCGGTAGTCGGTGCTGTATTGACGGTTGTAGCTTTCGCACAGTTTGATGCCGGCGATTTTGGCGATGGCGTAGGGTTCGTTGGTGGGTTCTAGCTTGCCTGTGAGCAGGTATTCTTCTTTGATCGGTTGTTCGGCCATTCTCGGGTAGATGCAGGAGGAGCCGAGGAATAGCAGTTTTTGCACGCCAGCGGACCATGCCTGATGGATGACGTTGGCTTCCATCATCAGGTTTTGGTAGATGAATTCTGCCGGGTAGGTGTTGTTGGCGTGGATGCCGCCGACTTTGGCGGCGGCCAGATAGACTTCGTCGATCTTTTCGCTCTGGAAGAAGGCGCGCACCTGGGCCTGGTCGGTCAGGTCTAGTTCGGCGTGGGTGCGGGTGATGATGTTGGTGTCGCCGCGCTGGGTCAGCGTACGCACGATGGCTGCGCCTACCATGCCGCGGTGGCCTGCGACGTAGATGCGTTTTTGCGAGTTATCTGGGGTGTGATGCATGTATTGGGTGCTCGTTATGCTGCTTGCGATCCGATTGGTTGGTGGTGCGTCATGTTGCGTCAGGACTTACGCACATTTCGGATATCCGTTCGCACTGAGTTGCGCAGTATCGACGTCGGTATTCATCGTAAGTGCATCTTCGATACGCTGCGCTACTCAGTCCGAACGGGTTGTTATATGCATCGGCCTGAGTAAATCCTCATTAGGTTGTATTGGGTCGCATTGTGCCGCTCTGATCCGATATTTGATGCTACGGCAGTGTAGCCGATAAAACTCTGCATTCATTTTGTCGCTGAATATTTATTCGTGTCTGGCATAAATAGTGTAGCCATGCTGGTTCACCAATGCGTCTCTGCGAGTGGCGGCCAAATCGACTTCGACCATTTCTTTGACCAGTTGCGCGAAGCTTGTGACGGGCTTCCAGCCTAGTTTGGCGTGGGCTTTGCTCGGGTCGCCTAGCAGGGATTCCACTTCGGTGGGGCGGAAGTAGCGGGGGTCGACGCGTACGATGGCATGGCCTGTTTTGGCGGTTTTGTGCGGACCGGCGTTTATCAGGGTGGCGGTTTCGCTTTGGCCTTCTCCTTCCCACTTCAGGGTCATGCCAAGTTCGGTGGCGGCGGCGTTGACGAAGTCGCGCACGCTGTATTGGATACCTGTGGCGATGACGAAGTCTTCGGGCTGCTCTTGTTGCAGCATCAGCCATTGCATTTCGACATAGTCGCGCGCGTGGCCCCAGTCGCGTTTGGCGCTCATGTTGCCCAGATACAGGCAGTCTTGCAGGCCTAGCGCGATGCGGGACAGGGCGCGGGTGATTTTGCGGGTGACGAAGGTTTCGCCGCGCAGCGGGGATTCGTGGTTGAAGAGGATGCCGTTGCAGGCGTACATGCCATAGGCTTCACGGTAGTTGACGGTGATCCAGTAGGCGTACAGTTTGGCGACGGCATACGGGCTGCGCGGGTAGAAGGGCGTGGTTTCGCGTTGCGGGGTTTCTTGTACCAGACCGTATAGTTCGGAGGTCGATGCCTGGTAGAAGCGGGTTTTTTTCTCCAGACCGAGGATGCGGATCGCTTCCAAAACGCGCAGCGGGCCGAGCGCGTCGGAGTTGGCGGTGTATTCCGGTTCTTCGAAGGAGACGGCGACGTGGCTTTGCGCGGCGAGGTTGTAGATTTCGTCCGGTTGCACTTGCTGGATGATGCGGATCAGGGATGAGCTGTCGGTCATGTCGCCGTGGTGCAGGATGAAGCGGCGTGGCTCATCGTGCGGGTCCTGATACAGATGATCGATGCGGTCAGTGTTGAGTAGCGAGGTGCGGCGTTTGATGCCGTGGACGATGTAGCCTTTGCCGAGCAGTAGTTCCGCCAGATAAGCGCCGTCTTGACCGGTCACGCCGGTGATCAGGGCTACTTTTGGGGTGGTGGCTAGGTTATCTGGTGTTTTTGATGCTGTGGTCATGGCGTGTTCTTGGTTATTTGTTGGGTGTGCTTTTGCGTGCAATTGCCATAAAACCGTTCGGACTGAGTAAGCACAAAGTGCCGTATCGAAGAATCACCAACGTATGCAACTACTTCGATACGCCCTGAAGGGCTACTCAGTACGAACGGTTTTTTTGAATTCAAATACCACCCTGATCCGGCGAAGGAGAAAGCAGCATTAAGGAGATGGATTTCGCTATTCATTTAATAAGCATTTTTACTGGACCATCCATTGAAGACGGTCCAGACCAGAATGCGCAAGTCCATCAGGAGCGACCAGTGCTGGATGTAATGCAGGTCGCACTGCACCCGTTTTTCCATCTTGTCTAAGGTGTCGGTTTCTCCGCGCAGACCATGAATTTGTGCCCAGCCGGTGATGCCGGGCTTAACCCGGTGCCGCACCATGTATACCTCAAGAAGTTTTTCGTACATTTCATTGTGTACGAGCGCGTGCGGTCGTGGACCGACGACGGACATGTCGCCGATCAGTACGTTGATGAACTGTGGCAATTCGTCGATGCTGGTGCGTCTGAGAAATTTCCCGATTGGCGTCACGCGGTAGTCATTTTGTGTGGCTTGGGTGACCTGCTGGTGTTCTTGATGCAGCTTCATGGTGCGGAATTTGTAGATCATGAATTCCTTACCATTGAGGCCCAGCCTTGCTTGTTTAAAAAACACGGGGCCTGATGAAGTGAATTTAATACAGACACCGATGACTACAAATACGGGAGCTAATACGATCAGTGCTACCGTGGCGAACAATTTGTCGAGGAGGTGTTTGACCATGCCGCGCAAGCCTTGGGAAACCGGACGATTTAAGTCCACCGTGGGCAGGCCAAGAAAATCGACCATTTTATGGTTGAACATTTGCAGCCCCTGCGTATCGGGTACCCAGCGTACATCGATCAAGGCATTGCGCAGCAGGTACTGTATTTCATGCAAGCGGGCCGAGGCACTCATGGGCAATGTGATCCAGACTTCATTGATATGGTTTGCCGTTACATAGCCCTGAATGTCGTCTATTGTCTCTATGTGCGCCGCCGTTGCGGTGTCCAAGTGTGCTACATCTGTGCCATCGGCGTGGACGGCGACGACCTCGTAGCCATAACCTTCTTGTTGCAAGGCCCGTTGGTGCATTTCCTGCCCGGTGTGACCGTAGCCGATGATGACTACGCGTTTGGTATTGAAGCCTTTTTTGCGGAGTAGTCGGAGGGAAAAATAAATCACGATTCGGTACAGTCCCAGGAAAGTGATACCGGTCACATACCAGATAAGTAGCCACAAACGCGACAGATCTCCTACGTTGTGTATCAAAAAAGCAAAAAAAAGTCCACCGAGAAGAACCAGCGCCCACGCAGTAATCAGACGCCCAAACATGAACGGCATATAGCGCCCGCGCCAGGAGCTATACATGCCGAATTTTTGAAATGTGAAAAATGCCAGCCCGGTGCAGACATAGAGCAGAACCGTATGTATGGGCGCTACCATGTTGAGCGAGGCGTCGAATCGCAAATGACAGGCAGCTTCAGCCGCAAGCCATAAGAAGGCAACATCTGCGAATCGCCTCAATAATTCAAGTTCGAAAGGATGCTTGAAAATGAGGTCATTAGTTCGTGACATGGTGGGTACTTCGTTTGTTGTTGCTTGAAGTGTTGGTACGGACAACGATTGGCAGCACACCATACTTTTTATTGAAACGGAAGGCATGCGAGGAATTTGCGTTGCGCTAGTGCAGCATTAATTTTCATGTGTTGCAACTTAATGTAATTGTTGCATAAATTCAAGTAACACTATGCTATTTGTGCAAAAATTCTGCATGGAATTTTTTTGTTGTAAAGAGAGGGGTTCGTCTTCTGTGCATTGCTATAAATATGAATTTATGATGCATCTTGTGAATATCTGCGCATTGTAGTTATGCGTACTGGCATGTTTGCACTTATTTAAGTGCGTCGAAAGCTGTCAAAAGTACACGTTGTGTTTTCTTTTTTGTTGGAGTTTGTTGCTGGATCGATTCGTGCTTGTCCGTGGTACTCGGCATAGAACTACTGAGTCG
>NZ_JBRIIQ010000056.1:0-27210 GCF_052976905.1 Glaciimonas sp. GG7
TAAGGATATTCGCGCAGCGATGGAGCAGGCCGAGCAACATCTGGCGATGGGCAAGCACACCATTTTGTTCGTCGATGAAATTCATCGCTTCAACAAATCCCAGCAGGATGCATTGTTGCCCTACGCGGAATCGGGCTTGGTGACCTTCATTGGCGCGACCACTGAAAATCCTTCGTTTGAGGTCAATTCGGCCTTGCTTTCGCGCGCACAGGTCTATGTTTTACAAGCGTTGAGCGATGATGAGTTGAAGCAATTACTCGCCCGTGCGCAAGAGCGCGTGCTGGCGCATTTGCAGTTTGATGAGGCCGCTATTGAGACGCTGATTGGCTATGCCGATGGCGACGCCCGGCGACTGCTCAACTTGCTCGAGCAGTGTAGCGCTGGCATCAAAGCATCCGGTAAGACGCAAGTGACGTCGACGTTTTTAGAGAACGCGCTGATGCTCAATGCGCGACGCTTCGATAAAGGCGGCGATAATTTTTATGACCAGATTTCTGCGCTACATAAATCGGTGCGTGGCTCCAATCCCGATGCTGCGCTGTATTGGCTCTGCCGCATGCTCGATGGCGGCGCAGACGCTAAATATTTGTCGCGCCGTATCGTGCGCATGGCGTGGGAAGACATTGGTCTTGCAGACCCGCGTGCGATACAAATTGCGAATGATGCGGCCACGACGTATGAGCGTTTAGGATCGCCCGAAGGTGAGCTGGCGCTTGGACAGGCGGTGATCTATCTGGCGATCGCGGCTAAAAGCAATGCCGGTTATAACGCCTTCAATCAGGCGATGGCGTTTGTAAAGCACGATAAATCGCGTGAAGTTCCGGTCCATTTGCGCAATGCGCCGACTAAATTAATGAAAGAGTTGGGCTATGGGCATGCATACCGTTACGCTCACGACGAGCCGAATGCCTATGCGGCCGGAGAATCCTATTTACCCGAAGATATGCCTGAACCCGGCTGGTATGCGCCAGTGCCGAGGGGTATGGAAGTCAAGATTGCCGACAAGTTGACATGGTTACGCGAGCTTGATAAGAAAGCGCGTGGGGAGTAAGGGTTCAAGCGCCCAATGAAAGTCATCGGGCGCAAAAAACCTTCTCTTTCAAATGGCAAAACAGCTCATTGCTGACACTCAAGGCGGGGCTGTGCAAGCACCCGCGATGGCATCATCAATGGTGTCCACTGTGCAGACTTGCAACTCCCCCTTGACCATCAGGCAGAGCGATGCGGTTATTTTGCATCATGCCCTGATCTTCATGATCGAGGATGTGGCAATGCAAGACAATATCTCCGATATAGCGCTCGTAGCGTGTTCTTACTATGATCGTGTACTTTCCCCCTTTCTTTGGGTTAGTCGGATCGTTGGGGTCAGTCGTATTTTTTACATACAAGGTATCTTTCCATACACCTTTCATACCAACGTATTGCGAATCCCCTTTGTCCGGATCTACGCCATCGTCACCGCTGATATCGACACCTTCTGGTGTCAAAATTTTGACGATTTGGAAGGGATTGACATGGATGTGGAAAGGGTGGTCGGCGAACTCCGAACTGAGGTTCCATTCATCAACACCGCCTAACTTTAATACCCTGTCTATCCGTGACGGGTCGTAAGGTTGGCCGTTGACTTCATAGACCAAAGGTTCTTTTGTCGTGTCAATGTTAAAGGTTAAGGTTTGCTTGCCGGTCACTTCAGATGCGTCAATGGTACGGTGCGGCACAAAGCTGCTCAGCTTAAGTCCATCCTTGAGTTCCTTGACCACCTTGTTTCTGACGGCGAGAGGATAATTCGCTTTCGCGGCTGCGATTAATGTTGTTTGCAGGTCGCTGATAACGTCACCTTTGATCGGCATACCTGCTTCAACTTCAACTAGCAATGAGGTTGTGGTTAGCATCGCCAGCTAATTCGGTATGGGCGAGGCCACCGTAGATCGTGTTTTAGCGGCCGAAAAGAGTGCTAAATGATCAACGTAGAATGAGGGTCTGTTTAGATGGCAAAGTTGGTCGCTATATGCAATCTACGTCTGGTTGGTTCACGTAAACATATGTCTTGCATATGCTAAGAATGGCTATTACATTGCATTTGTTAACCATATGCAGGAGTAACGTTATGCGTACTGTCTCCATTTTTAAAAACGGCAAGAATCAAGCAATTCGCTTCCCCACCGATATGTCTTATGACGATGTCGGTGAGCTGGAAATTACGCGTAACGGTGACACCATCACCCTGCGCCCTGTTCGACCGAGCTGGTTATCGCTGGCTGAATTGCCGAAGGCTGATGCGGACTTTCTGCAAGAGCGTCAGAGCGTTATTGGCGATGAAGGCAGGTTTAATCTGTGACCACGTACATGCTCGATACCTGCATTTGCTCTTTCATCATGCGTGAGCACCCAGTGTCTGTTTTGCGGCGATTAGCCGAAGAGGTTGCGCAGAATAATCGGATCGTCATTTCTGCAATTACCTACGCCGAAATGCGTTACGGGCAGATCGGCAAGAAGGCCTCGCCGAAGCACAAAACGCTGGTTGACGAATTCGTGAAGCGTCTCGATGAGATCTTGCCGTGGGGCCAGGCCGCTGTTGACGCGACGGTAGGGGTGAAGAACCAACTCACCAAGGCAGGTTTGGTCATTGGTGAGAACGACACAGCTATAGCTGGTCACGCGATTGCTTCGAAGTGTGTGGTGGTCACAAACAATGTGCGTGAACTTAGCCGTGTGCCTGGCCTGTCTTACGAAGATTGGGTTCACTAAGGAACATCACGCATGAAAGTGCGGAGGCAACTTCATTAGAATGGATGAATTTTCCGAGGTCTACGCCGCGCAAACGACAGGTCATTTCAACAGCGCGGATAACCTGCCAAGCTCCCCCTCTTTTGCATGCTCTCCAGCCGCACCGGCCATTTATCGATACCGGTTACACTACTCGGTATTCTGCGCCCTGAGCGGCGCGACATCATGGAGGTCACTTAATGAGCACTACAAATTCATACACCCCACCAAAAATCTGGACCTGGGATCAGGAAAGCGGCGGCAAGTTTGCCAGCATCAACCGGCCGGTTGCCGGTGCCACGCACGACAAGGACTTGCCGGTAGGTCGCCATCCGCTACAGTTGTATTCGCTGGCGACACCGAATGGCGTCAAGGTGACGATCATGTTGGAAGAGTTGCTGGCGCTGGGCCACAGTGGTGCCGAGTACGATGCATGGCTAATTCGCATCAGCGATGGTGACCAGTTCGGCAGTGGATTTGTCGGTGCCAACCCAAACTCCAAGATCCCGGCGCTGTTCGATCATAGCGGTGCAACACCGGTGCGGGTATTCGAGTCTGGTGCGATTCTGCAATACCTGGCCGAGAAATTTGGGGCTTTCCTGCCCGCTGGCGGCGCAGCGCGCGCCGAATGCCTCTCCTGGCTATTCTGGCAAATGGGCAGTGCGCCGTTTCTTGGCGGAGGCTTTGGTCATTTCTATGCCTACGCGCCGGAGAAGTTCGAGTACCCGATCAACCGCTACGCGATGGAAGTCAAGCGCCAACTGGATGTGCTGGATCGTCGGCTGTCAGAGCAGCGCTTTCTGGCGGGAGATGACTACACCATCGCTGACATGGCGGTATGGTCATGGTATGGGATGCTGGTCAAAGGTCAGCTTTACGAGGCAGGCGAGTTCCTCGGCGTGCACGAATACAAACATGTATTGCGCTGGGCCGACGAGATTGCGCTGCGTCCGGCGGTCGAGCGCGGGCGCAAGGTCAATCGTACCTGGGGTGAGCCTTCTGGCCAGCTGCCCGAGCGCCACGACGCCAGCGATTTCGATCTGCGCACCCAAGACAAGCTGGGTCCGTCCGTCGAGAATAGGCCATGATTCCTATACGACTGGATCAGGAACCGCTGTACCAGTTATATCCCTGGTCTTCCCAATAGCCACCGGGGTTTTCATTGGTGACGAAGAGCGCTGCGATGTGCTTGGGATTCTTGAAGCCGAGCTTGGTCGGCACGCGCAGTTTCAACGGATAGCCATACTCGGCGGGTAACGGCGAAGTGCCGAAATCCAATGCTAGTATGGTCTGTGGATGCAGTGCGGTGGCCATGTCGATGCTGGAGTAGTAGCGGTCTGCACATTTGAAGCCGACATATTTTGCAGTGGTATCGGCACCGATATGCGCCAGAAAAGTGCGAAACGGGACGCCGCTCCATTGACCGATGGCACTCCAGCCTTCAATACAAATATGGCGCGTGATTTGCGACTCTTGCGGCAATGCCCTTAATTGGGCCAGGTTCCAGCTACTCTTGTTACGCACCAGTCCTGAGACTTCCAGCGCATAGGTCGCACCATCGATTTCGGGTGCCGAATCAGCATCATAAAAGGCATTGAATGGAAATGGCTTGGTAATCATGCCAGCCGGATAGGTCTGCGCCAGATGATTGGGGCGAAACAACAGACTTTGTACCCGGTCATTCCAGCGCGACATGGCCCACAATACTTTGTCGACATGATCGCCGTCCTGCAGATTGCAGCCAGTCAGCAGCGACAATGCGCCCAGTGACAGTCCCGAGCGCAGTAACAGACGGCGCTGTAGTTGCACCAGCTCCGGTTGCAGTTCACTGTTTTTCGGGGTCTGTTTTTTCTTTTCGCTCATGATTGCTGCCCGGTAAATTTTTTGTCGGCGTCACGCGGAGCCCGTCCGCTCAGCATAGGCAGCAGTGTGCTCGGGACGATCAGCACCAGCACAAGATGCAGTAGCACAAAGGCGACGATGCCAGCCATCGCTATAAAGTGGACGCGGCGGGCAATATCGTAGCCGCCAAACAGGTCAACCAGAGTGTCCAGCTGTACCGGTTTCCAGATCGACAGACCTGACGCTACCACCAGCACGCCGAGCAGCAATACGCCGATGTACATCAGGCGTTGCACGGTGTTATAGACGCCGGGCTGATGTGCCAGCCTGAAGGTCAGCGCATCCTTTATATCGCGCAATAGCGGGCGCAAACCTAGCGGCAGGAACTGGCGATGGAAATGACCACTCAGCAAGCCATAGCCAACATAGATCAAGCCGTTGACGACCAATAGCCACATGGCTGCCAGATGCCAGGCAATCGCTCCGCCGAGCCAGCCGCCGAGCGTGGACCAGTGTGGAAAATTGAAACTGAACAGCGGCGAGGCATTGTAGATACCCCAGCCGCTCATTACCATGCAGACGATGGCAAAGGCATTCATCCAGTGCACTAAGCGCACCAACAGTGGATGAACGATGCGGCGGGATTTGTCGGCAGTCGCCATGAATACACCTTATCTGGAATCGGTGCGGGCAGCCGGGCTGCCCGCGTTACATCACCTTATATCGTTTTACATCGCCTTACCTCATTACATCGGCGGCACTACGCCGTCGATACCAATGAGGCCACGACTTACCACCTCGCTACCATCGGCTGCCTTGACGAGAACGAATACGCCATGGGCTCCAGGCACCAGCAAGCTGCGGTCACCCTTGTTGAGACTGACGATAGGGACATCGGCCGGAACCACGATTTTCTTTTCACCATCCGGATACTTGACGGTGATGGTACGGCCGCTGGTGACGACGACATCGCCGACGGTACCGTTGGTCATCGTGCTTTTCTTGCCCAGGTCCCAGGCGTAATGCCCTTCTCCAGACTTCATGCCAGCTGGAAAGACGGTCACTTCCAGCGCCTTCAGGCTGCCATCCGGTAGCGGTATGGCAGCGCTACCGATGAAACTGTCTGACTTGATATCGGTGATGGCGGCATGACTGACCGAAAGCAGCCCGACGTCAGGTGCGAGTTTCAAGGTCAGTTTCTTGCCGGCTTTGGTGCTCACTTCGAGACTGTCGGCGTTGACTTTTTCAATGGTGGCGCGTACCCGGGTCGGTGCCGCGGCAGTCTGGGCGATTGCGGTGCTGCCATAAGCGAGGAAAGCCGATGCGGCCAGTACCGGAACAAACCGGCGTAAGAATTGTGCAGTTGTCATGAAAGTTTTCAGTTGGTTGCTGGAAACTCGATAGTAGACGTCTCGAAGTGTCTTATTGGTGACAGTTGCATGACAATATTGTCATTATTCCTGGCGTACGAATTGATAGAATGGCGCCCTTACCATCAAGGAACCCGCATGGCTATTCTCGTCATCGAAGACGACCCCAAGACTGGTGCCTACCTCAAGAATGGTTTGCGTGAATCAGGTTATGCGGTCGACCTGATTCGTAACGGCAGTGACGGTTTGCACATGGCGCTAGAGAATGCCTACGACCTGGTGGTGTTAGACGTCATGTTACCGGGCACTGACGGCTGGAAGATCATGAGTGCGATCCGCGCCTGCGGCGATATGCCAGTCATCTTCCTGACCGCGCGCGACCATGTGAACGACCGCATACGCGGGCTGGAGCTGGGTGCCGACGACTATCTGGTCAAGCCATTTTCGTTTACCGAACTGCTGCTGCGTATACGCACTCTGCTGCGCCGCGGTGTCATGCGTGAGGCGCATGCGCTGGATTTTTTTCAGGTGGCCGATCTGCAGCTTGATCTGTTGCGGCGCAAGGTCACGCGTCAGGGCATCGATATCGTCCTCACCAACAAGGAATTCCTGCTGCTGCATCTGCTGGTCAAACGCCAGGACGAAGCATTGTCACGTACCGTCATTGCTTGCGAAGTGTGGGACATGAATTTTGACAGCGATACTAACGTTGTCGACGTCGCCATCAAGCGCCTGCGCGCCAAGATCGACAACCCGTTTGATCGCAAACTGATTCATACAGTGCGCAGTATCGGCTACATGTTTTCCGAAAACCCATGAAATCCTGGCAAACCCGCTCACTGACTGCACGTGTCTCTTTGTTGTTCGCGCTCATTGCCTGCGCCATCGTGACCAGTCTCGGCATGTATCTGTATTCGTCGACCCGGCAGGCGCTGGAAATGCGTGCCGATTATGCGTTGATTGGCCGGGTGACGCATTTCCGTACGCTGCTGCACGATCTCTATACCGTCAAGCAAATGGAAGATCGGCCAGCATTGTTTGAAACCATGCTGGGCAGCGAGCAGGACGTACTGATGTTCGCTTATCCGGGTCAGGTGCCGTTCGTACGCGTCAATCCTGACAACATGACGCCGCCATCAATGGTGCCGGTGGGTTTGGAGCTTTCGTTGAAGCTGGCAGCACTGCATACCGGTGAACGCGCCGATGGTGTACGCGTGCGCTGGGTCTCAGCCGAAGCAGAAGTAGGGACTGATGGCCCCAAGATAGTGATCGTCGCTGCCCACGTGATGACGCAGGAATCGCAACTCCTTTCCGCCTACTATTGGCAGGTGGTCGGTGCCGCTATCACCTCGGTGCTGCTGACAGCGCTGCTCGGCTTCCTGGTGCTCAGGCGCGGCTTTCGGCCGTTGACTGCGATGGCCGGGCGCGCCGCCGAAGTCAGTCCGACCAATATTGCGATACGCTTGCGCGAAGCAGACGCGCCGCAAGAGTTGCGGCGGCTGGCAGCATCTTTCAATGCCATGCTGGACCGGCTTTCCGACGGCTATGACAGCCTGTCGCAGTTTTCTGCCGACCTCGCGCACGAGATTCGTACCCCCATCGGCGCCATGATGGGGCAGACTCAGGTCACGCTGAACAAGGACCGCAATGCTGCTCAATACCAGCAGGTACTGGAATCGAATCTGGAAGAACTGGAACGCCTGAGCCGCATCGTCGAAAATATCCTGTTCCTGGCGCATGCCGACCACGCTGGTCTGGCTGTCGAAAAAACTCCACTGATGCTGGCCGATGAGTTGCACAAAATAGCCGAGTATTTTGAAGGCTTGGCCGAAGAGCGCAACATCAGATTGGTGGTGGATGCCAGCAGCGAACTGCACGTCAATGCGGTGATGTGGCGGCGCGCGGTCAGCAACCTGATGGTCAACGCGGTGCGCTATGCGTTGCCAGGAAGTACCGTGCGCTTAAGCGCTAAGCCGCAGGCGCACGGCACATGGGTTGAAGTGGAAAACCACGGCGATCCGATCCCGCAGGAACAGCTGGACCGCTTGTTCGACCGCTTTTACCGCGGCGATCAGTCGCGCAGTGAATTCACCGAATCGAATGGTCTGGGACTGGCGATCGTGCGTGCCATCATGCTGGTGCATGGCGGCAGCGCCGAAGTAAGTTGTTCAGCGGCGGGATTGATCCGTTTTAGGCTGTATTTCCCGCAGACGCTGTAAAACGGTCTGTTCCATAGTTATCGCGTCGCTCAGGTAGACTGCCGCCTTTGAAAAAAGGGGGAGCCGACATGCTTGCCGCTTCGATTACAGGAGCCACCGCTTGATCAGCCGCGCTATGCGTTCGGTCCCGGCAAGGCGTCATGATGGCCGCTACCGATAGGGGGAATGTCATTTTCGAGTAAGTGCGCCGCGTCGTGTACGCCATAAGAAAAAATTATAGTGGGACTACAATTTTTTCTTGACTGGAATTGTAGTGTGACTATAATTTCCCCCTCTTTACCCGGTTATGAATATAAACAAAATGATCCAAAGTGATCGACAGGTAAAGAAGCGGAGACAAACATGGCAGTACCCCAACTAGGTAAAACTATCCGTGCGCGGCGACATGCCGTGCAGAAAACGCTTGTGCAGATTGCGACCGAAACCGGTCTGACTGCGGGCTTTATTTCACAGGTCGAGCGTGACCAGACCATTCCTTCCATTACCTCTTTAGTCGTTATCGCAAAGGCGCTTGGCGTGCCGATTGGCGACCTTATTACACAGCCAGAACAAGCCCAGCCAGATTCCTATCACGACCAGCGGCAAGCGTATTCGGTGGCCAGCGGACCGGTGCGCTATGAGCGTTTATCGACGGTTTTTCCCGGCAGCCGCGTGCATTCGGTGAAGTTCACCATGCCGTCCGGATACAAGTCAGAAATGGTGTCGCACGAAGGCGATGAAATGGTGTTTGTATTGAGCGGACAAGTCGAGTACATCGTTGGCCAGAAGCAATACCTGCTCAGCGTCGGCGATAGTCTGCATTTCGACGCCAATATTCCGCATACCGTTGAGGCGCTAACCCACAAAAGCAAGCAGGCCGAGTTGTTATGGGTCGGCACGGCGCAATTATTCGAAGGGCTGAGCGGGGTTGATGCGCTTGAAAAAGCAGGCCACGGCACTAACGGCAGATTGTCAGGCGGTACCGAATTTTCTTAAGTCGGTATGGCTTTTGCTTCACTATTTTTATTCCACCTAATGGCATTGTTTGAGGAACGGCATGTTTGAGAGCACACAATACGCGGCGCGCCGTGACCAATTGCGGCAGCAATTTACATCCGGATTGTTGTTGATTCCTGGTAATAGCCACGCGTCGATGAACTATCCGCACAATCATTATTGGTTTCGCCAGGATTCGTCGTTCTCCTATTTCTTCGGCCTCAATGATGCTGATCTGATCGGCGTCATCGATATCGATGGCGGCCGCGATATTTTGTTTGGCGATGATCCGGATATTGACGAAGTCGTCTGGACCGGGCAGCAACCATCGCTTGCCGAACGGGCAGCTACAGTTGGCGTGGTCACAGCTAAGCCCGTTGGCGCACTCAAGGACATCATTGCCGAGGCGCGCAGCCAGCAGCGCACGATACACTATTTGCCGCCGTATCGCGGAGAGTCGATTCTGGCCTTGTCGCGCCTGTTGGACTGTACGCCAGAGCAGGTCCGCGCCGGTATCTCGCCAGGTCTGATTGCCGCCATCATCAGTTTGCGTGAAATCAAATCGGAAGAAGAAATTGCCGAAATAGAACGCGCGCTAACAATCACTAAAGAAATGCACGTAGCCGCCATGCGGCAAACCAAGCCCGGTAAATATGAGTACGAGGTCGTTGGTACGATCGAGGGCATTATGCGCAGCCACGATTTGCACGGCGCTTATCCGGTCATTTTTACCCAGCATGGCGAGATATTGCATAGCCGCGATCATAGGGAGCAACTGGTCGCCGGTACCTTGGTGGTGAACGATTCCGGCGTCTCAAGCAGCCTCGGTTATGCCTCGGATATCACCCGCACCATTCCTGTAGGCGGCAAATTCAGCCCGCGCCAACGAGCTATCTACGACATCGTTTTGGCCGCACAACAACGCGCCATTGCCGCCATTGCTCCCGGCGTGGCCTATCTTGCGATCCACAAACTGGCCGCGCTGGTGATCGTCAAGGGTTTGTCTGCGCTGGGATTTTTTAAGGGCGATCCGCAGCAGGTCGTCGATTCTGGCGCTTACGCGATGTGCTTCCCGCACGGTCTTGGTCATCAGATGGGGCTGGACGTGCATGATATGGAAGGTTTAGGCGAAATGGCGGTTGGCTATGACGCCAGCGTTAGCCGTAGCAACTTGTTTGGGATGCGCAATTTGCGTCTGGCAAAACCGTTGCGCACTGGCATGGTGCTGACCGTTGAACCGGGCATTTACTTTATTCCAGAGCTGATTAAACGCTGGCGCTCCGAGGGACGCCATGCTGACTTGATTAACTATGCGCGGTTTGCTGAATACATGGATTTTGGCGGCATTCGGATCGAAGATAACGTTCTGGTGACGGCAACCGGAGCGCGTGTGTTGGGGCCTGCCATTCCTAAAACGTGTGAAGAAGTAGAAGTAGTGATGGCGACGTAGTGCAGTAGAGAGTATTGTTAAAAAAATCACAATCTTGCAATATCAACCTATAGTTAACTTAGGAAATCAATGATGATGAAAAATGCAAAATTTGCAGCCAAACTAGGTTTAGTCGCCGTGCTGAGCCTGTGTGCCGGTCTGGCTTCGGCCCAAGCCAAAAAGACGCTGGTGTATTGCTCAGAGGCTAGCCCGGAAGGTTTCAGCCCGCAGTTGTATACCACCGGCACCACTTTTGATGCCTCTGCCAATCCGATCTATAACCGTCTGGTCGCTTTTGATCTTGGCACCACAACGATCAAGCCATCATTAGCAGAATCATGGACCATCTCCGACGATGGCCTGACTTACACCTTCAAATTACGCAAGGGCGTGAAGTTTCATAGCAACGCAAAATTCAAACCAACGCGTGACTTTAATGCCGACGACGTTGTCTTCACTTTTGACCGCATGGGCGACCCTGCCAATCCGTACCACAAGTTAGAGCGTGGCCAGACTTTTGGCTATTACCTCGACATGGGCCTCGATAAAATCATCGATAAAGTTGAAAAAGTCGATGACAACACGGTGACTTTCAAACTCAAGCACGCAGAGTCGCCGTTCCTGGCCGATCTGGTGATGTATTTTGCTTCGATCTACTCAGCCGAATATGCCGGACAGATGCAAAAAGCTGGCACGCCGGAACTGCTGGATCGCGATCCGATTGGCACTGGCCCGTTTGAATTTGTGTCGTATCAAAAAGACGCCGTGATTCGGTACAAGGCGTTTGATCCGTATTGGGATGGTCGTGCAAAAATCGACAATCTGATCTTTGCCATTACGCCCGATGCATCGGTGCGCTATGCCAAGTTGAGGGCCAACGAATGTCAGGTCATGTCCTATCCAAAACCGGCTGATCTGGCCGCGATGAAAGCCGATAAAGACATCAATCTGATCGCAAAACCCGGCATGAACATTGGCTACATCGCCTTTAACGTCGAGAAAAAACCGTTCGATAACAAGTTGGTGCGGCAAGCATTGAGCATGGCGATCGATAAGGAAACCATCCTTAAAACGGTTTATCAAGGCGCAGGGCAGGCAGCAAAAAATCCGATCCCGCCGACACTCTGGTCCTACAACGACAAAATCAAAGACTATCCCTTTGATCTGAAAAAGGCCAAAGAGCTACTCACCAAAGCCGGTTATCCAAATGGGATGGAAATCGAAATGTGGTATCTGCCGGTACAGCGTCCGTATAACCCCGACGGCAAACGGATCGGCGAGCTGATCCAGTCCGACTGGGCCAAAATTGGCGTTAAAGTCAAACTGACTACCTACGAATGGGGCGAATACCTCAAGCGGAGTAAGCAAGGCGATCAACAATCGTTGATGTTCGGCTGGTCTGGCGACAATGGCGACCCGGATAACTTCTTCGGTAATTTGCTCAGTTGTGCAGGCATCACAGGCGGCGGTAACGTTGCACGCTGGTGCGATAAGGACTTTGATGCGTTGATCTTAAAAGCCAAGCTGGTCTCAAAGCAAAGTGATCGTGCTGCTTTGTATGAAAAAGCCCAGGTCATAGCGCATGAAGAAGCGCCGTGGATCAACATTGCTCACTCGGTCGGTTACGTGCCGGTACGCAAGAATGTGCTCAACTTTAAGATCCCGGCAACGCCGTATGGGTTTTATTTTGAGAAGGTTGATTTAGCGAAGTAAGGCGTTTAATGGCAAGAGGGGGGGTAGGGATGCACCCATTTCTTGCTATGAGTGCGTTTATATTTTGGATTTGTAAAGATCACAAAAACCGTTCGGACTGAGTAGGCACAAAGTGCCGTATCGAAGAATCGCCGAAGCATGCAACTACTTCGATACGCCCTGATGGGTACCTCAGTACGAACGGGTTTTTTGAATGTAAATGTTAATACGTGCTAACTGGCATTATTAAGTAACCGTCTTAGTCACCACAAACGGTCATTCAGGCCACGTTAAACGGCTAGTCGTCTCACCCTTCGACTAGCCGATTTAGCAAATATGTATTTTTACTGGAACAGGTATTTCCTATGTTTGGTTTTCTCCTGCGACGCGCAGCCTTGGTCATTCCGACCTTTCTCGGCATTACATTGCTGGTGTTTTTATTGATCCATCTGATTCCTGGCAATGTCGTCGAGGCGATATCTGGTGAGCGCGGCATGGACCCGATCCGCTACGCCCGGATGATGAAAGAATTCGGTCTGGATAAGCCGCTGTACGTGCAATATTTTTCTTATTTATGGCAGGTTTTTCACGGCAATCTTGGGATGTCCGTGACGACCCATGAATCTGTATTAACAGAATTTCTCACGCTGTTTCCCGCCACGCTAGAACTCGCTACCTGCGCCATGTTGCTGGCTTTAGTGATCGGCGTACCGGCCGGTATTTTGGCGGCGATTAAGCGTAATACCGTACTCGATTATTCCGTCATGGGCGCGTCTCTTACCGGCTATTCCATGCCGGTGTTCTGGTGGGCGTTGCTGCTCATTTTGTTGTTCTCCGTGACGTTGGGCTGGACTCCGGTTTCCGGGCGCATCGATTTGTTATTCGATATTCCGCCAGTCACCGGCTTCATGCTCATTGATAGTTTGCTGGCGGGCGATCATGGCGCGTTTAAATCCGCGCTATCGCATTTAATCCTGCCGACGATTGCACTGGGCACCATTCCGCTGGCGGTGATTGCACGCATGACCCGCTCGGCGATGCTAGAAGTTTTACGTGAAGATTATGTTCGAACCGCCCGCGCCAAAGGTTTGTCGCCGTGGCGCGTGATCGGGATTCATGCGCTGCGCAATGCCTTGATTCCGGTGGTCACCGTGATTGGGTTGCAGGTCGGCACCTTGCTGGCTGGCGCGATTCTGACGGAAACGATTTTTTCATGGCCCGGCATCGGCAAGTGGTTGGTCGGCGCGATTCAGCGTCGTGATTATCCGGTTGTGCAGGGCGGTATTCTGCTTTCCGCCACCATTATTATCATCGTCAATCTGGTCGTAGACCTGTTGTACGGCGTGATTAATCCTCGCATTCGACACAACTCATGAGCACTCCGACCTCTCTTCAAGCTAGCCCGACTAGCACTCCTAAAACAACTACGGCCAGCGCGCCGCCCCATGCCTTGCGCGAATTCTGGGGCTATTTCAGTCAGAATCGCGGCGCCGTCATCGGGCTGGCCGTGGTGTGTATTCTGGTCTTCTGCGCCTTGTTTGCCGATGTGATTTCGCCGCATTCGCCGATTGAGCAATTCCGCGACGCAACCTTGCAACCACCGGTATGGCAAACCGGCGGATCGGCCAAGTTTTTACTCGGCACCGATCCGGTTGGGCGCGACATGTTGTCGCGGCTGATTCATGGCAGCCGTCTTTCTTTAGTCATCGGTTTGGTTTCCGTATCGCTGTCACTGGTGCTCGGTATCGTGCTCGGTTTGATGGCCGGATACTTCCGTGGCTTGGTTGAAGTGGCGATCATGCGCTTGATGGACATCATGCTGGCGCTGCCGAGTTTGCTGCTGGCGGTGGCGGTCGTGGCCATTCTCGGCCCCGGATTGATGAACGCCATGTACGCGATTGCGATCGTGATGTTGCCGCACTATGCGCGCCAGACGCGTGCTGCTGTGATCGGTGAACTATCCAAGGATTACGTCAGTGCATCGCGCATTGCCGGTGCCGGAACCGCGCGCATTATGTTTAATTGCGTCTTGCCGAATTGTGCAGCGCCCTTGATCGTGCAGGCAACTTTAGGATTTTCGACTGCGATTCTGGACGCTGCGGCGCTCGGTTTTCTGGGCCTTGGCGCGCAACCGCCGACACCTGAGTGGGGTTCGATGCTGGCCAGTGCCTTGGAGTTTATCCAAAGCGCCTGGTGGGTCGTGACTTTTCCCGGGCTGGCGATTCTGCTCTCGGTACTGGCGTTCAATCTGATGGGTGACGGGCTGCGTGATGCGCTCGATCCGAAATTGAAGCGCTAATTCAATCATTACTGAAGCGAGTAGTCACATGGCATTACTAGAAATTAAAAAACTCAGCGTTGCGTTCGGCGCGACAAATACGCCTTTCATCGCCGTCGACGGTCTTGATCTGACAATTGAAGCCGGTGAAGTCGTCGGCATCGTCGGCGAATCCGGCTCGGGAAAAAGCGTCACTTCTCTGGCGTTGATGGGATTGATCGATTACCCGGGGCGTGTCAACGCCGAGCGCATGGCGTTTGATGGTGCAGATTTATTGGCGATGTCGGACAAACAGCGTCGCAAGTTGCTGGGCAAAGACATCGCGATGATTTTTCAGGACCCGATGACCAGCTTGAATCCCTCTTTCACGGTCGCCTATCAATTGATCGAAACCTTGCGCGTGCATCAGGGCGGCTCGGATAAAGAACTGCGTGAGCGCGCACTGGGGTTGTTGAAACAAGTCGATATTCCCGACCCGGAACGCCGCCTCGACGCCTATCCGCATCAACTCTCCGGCGGCATGAGTCAGCGCGTGATGGTCGCCATTGCGATTGCCTGCAATCCGCGCTTGTTGATCGCCGATGAGCCGACGACAGCGCTGGACGTGACAGTGCAAGCGCAAATGCTGGAACTGCTGTTGCAATTGCAGCGTGACCGCGGCATGGCCTTGATGTTGATCACGCATGATTTAAGTGTGGTTGCGCAAACCGCTCAGCGCGTCGTCGTCATGTATGCCGGGCAAGTATTGGAAACCGGTTTGGTCCCGACTATTTTTCAGGCCCCGCAGCATCCGTACACGCAAGCGCTACTTGCCGCGCTGCCTGAGCACAATATTGGTCGCGATCGCTTGCAAACGATTCCCGGTGTTGTGCCCGGTCTTTACGACAGGCCGACCGGTTGTCTGCTCAGCCCGCGTTGCCGTTACGCCGTAGCGCGTTGCAGTGAGGAGCGCCCGCCACTCAGCGGCCCCGCCGGATCGCAAGTACGTTGTCATTTTCCACTGGACAGGAACGGTCAGCCGACCAATGGCTGGATACCACCCCAGTCCAAAGAATCCATCAATAGCGGGGCCGCAGCATGACCACTACAACGAACGTGTTACTCGAAGCCAAAAATCTCAGTAAGCATTACAACGTCTCGCAAGGCTGGCTCAAACCGAAAGCCACCGCCAAGGCATTGGACGGCGTGTCGTTTAGTCTGAGCCCCGGCAAAACCTTAGCCGTCGTCGGCGAATCCGGTTGCGGAAAATCCACGCTGGCGCGTCAGATCACGATGATCGAGCCACCAAGCGGCGGCGAGTTATGGATGGACGGTGCCAACATCGCCGACGCCGATCGCACCACGCTCAAGCGCGTGCGGCCGTTGGTGCAGATGGTGTTTCAAAATCCCTACGCCAGCCTCAATCCGCGTAAAAAAGTCAGCAGCATGTTAGAAGAGCCGCTGATTATTAATACCGATCTGAGCAAGTCGCAACGTGCCGAAAAAGCGCAGGCGATGATGGCTAAAGTCGGCCTCCGCCCTGAGCACTACAATCGTTTCCCGCACATGTTCTCAGGCGGTCAGCGTCAGCGCGTGGCGATTGCACGCGCGTTGATGCTGGACCCCAAGGTCATCGTTGCTGACGAGCCGGTCTCGGCCTTGGATGTCTCGATTCAAGCGCAGGTATTGAATCTGCTGATGGATTTGCAGGATGCCAGCGGCGTGGCCTATTTGTTCATTTCGCATAATCTGTCGGTGGTAGAGCTGATCGCTGACGAAGTGCTGGTGATGTATCTGGGCAAAGCGGTTGAACACGGTGCGAAAAAAGACATTTTCAGCCGCCCCTTGCATCCTTACACCAAAGCGTTATTAGCCAGCACGCCACGCCTTGATCCGGCGCAGCGTCAGCAAAAAATGATGCTGCCAGGAGAATTGCCATCGCCGCTTGCACCGCCGCCGGGCTGTAGTTTTAATAACCGTTGTCCGCATGCGACGGAACTTTGCCGGCAACAAGTGCCCCCTCTGGAAGAGTTTGAGGGGCGGCTGGTGGCTTGCCATCGGGTTGCTGAGATTAATTAAACGCAAATTCGGTCAGTGTTTACAACTGTCGAAATACAGGCTGGTCTTGGTACAATGGCGGATTGTTTTTTAGTGACTTCACTTTACGTCCGCCTATCCCATGATCGACATCCAACTACTCCGCAAAGACATCGCCATCGTAGCCAGCCGTCTGGCTGCACGTAAATTCCAGCTTGACGTCGACGCCTTCAACGCGTTGGAAGCCGAGCGCAAGCACATTCAGACCCGCACCGAACAATTGCAAAGTCAGCGCAATACGCTCTCCAGGCAAATTGGCATGCTCAAAGGCAAGGGCGAAGACGCATCGACGGTCATGGCGCAAGTCAACAGTATTGCCGACGAACTAAAGGCTTCGGCAATCGGCCTCGATCAAGTTCAGGATCAACTCAGCAAGTTTCTGGAAAGTATTCCAAACCTGCCGCATGAATCGGTCCCCGTCGGTATCGACGAATCCGGCAACGTCGAAGTGCGTAAGTCAGGGACGCTGCCAAGTTTTGATTTCGAAGCGCGCGATCACGTTGATGTCGGTGCTGGTGTCGGTCTGGATTTTGACGTCGCCGCCAAACTTACCGGCTCACGCTTCTCTGTCATGAAAGGCGGCATCGCTCGTCTACATCGTGCGCTAGCGCAATTCATGCTCGATACACATACCGCCGAGCATGGCTACACCGAGTGCTATACGCCTTACATCGTCAACGCCGACTCACTGCGCGGCACCGGCCAACTGCCAAAATTTGAAGAAGACTTATTCGCTGTCAAAAAAGGCGGACAAGAAGGTGAGCAGGGCGCAGACAGCGCCGCCCTATATCTGATCCCGACCGCCGAAGTGCCATTGACCAATCTTGTGCGCGACGAAATCATCGCCGGTGAAAAACTGCCACTCAAGATGACCGCGCACTCACCATGTTTCCGCTCAGAAGCGGGCAGCTACGGTCGCGACACCCGCGGCATGATTCGCCAACATCAATTCGATAAAGTCGAAATGGTCCAGATCGTCCATCCGGATACATCCTACGCAGCCCTCGAAGAAATGGTCGGCCACGCCGAAGTCATCCTTCAAAAGCTCGGCCTGCCGTACCGCGTGGTTTCACTATGCACCGGCGACATGGGCTTTGGCGCAGCAAAAACCTACGACCTGGAAGTTTGGTTACCAGCCCAAAATACCTACCGCGAAATTTCATCGGTATCGAATATGGAAGCGTTCCAGGCACGCCGCATGCAAGCGCGCTTTCGCAATGCCCAAGGCAAAACCGAACTGCTACACACCCTCAATGGCTCTGGTCTTGCAGTAGGGCGCACGTTGGTCGCGGTGTTGGAAAATTATCAGCAAGCTGACGGCAGCGTTGAAATACCAACGGTGTTGCATCCGTATATGGGCGGTATTACGCGTTTAACGCCGACGGTTTAAAGAGGCAAAATCGGCGTTGAAACTATGTACCACCGATCCTGCTAAAGAAGGCAAATATGGATGTCAATCCTATTTGCCGACAAGGCTTAAAAAGGCGTTTCAGGGATAAGATACTCTGCTATAATATTGTGCTTTGCTGCAGACCACGCAGCAAAGCACCAATAAGGAGAAGTGGCAGAGTGGTCGAATGCGCCAGACTCGAAATCTGGTTTACAGTTATGCTGTAACGTGGGTTCAAATCCCACCTTCTCCTCCAGAATCAATGACTTACGTCAACTCAAACGCTCCTTCATCGGGGCGTTTTTTGTTGGTGGTGGGGGAAATATTGACCATCATGGGGATTTCTTCCCTATTTTGCTTACCGCAACGGTCAACGTATCGATCGCCAAATGTGAATATCTTTGTGTACTTCTCGGGTCTTTATGCCCAAGCACTCGACCTACTGTATATAGGTCAACTCCGGCATTAATTAATTCACTGGCTGCGCTATGGCGCAGATCATGAAATCGTATGCCGGGTATCCCACACCGCACTCTGGCCGCCATAAATGAACGCTGAATAGTAATCTTTGGCGTCTCCCGATTAAGCCTGCGAACGCAAACTAAAATTCGTGAGTGTATGGTGAGAATACGGGGGGTCTAGGTTTAAATAGAACGTTCGCTCCTTAAATTGGTTTGATGAAAACTTAGCACCGGCCGAAATGCTCTGGTGCATGCATGTGTACAGCGCAGCAGTGTTGGCCGATTTTGGTGTGGTGAAATTGTTGCTGATCACGGCGGACGGTGACGGAATAGATGATCAATGTCATCCCTGTGTAAGAATGGTCGCTTGTGGTCGACGATGACCGTTCATAGAAAATATAAGATGAGAGTAATTAGTACTTTTTTGCCTACGGCAGATTGGGAAGAGCCGGAAAATCAGGTTCCGTTGATGGCCTTTGATACCCTTATAGACGATAAGAATGTTGTGGTTGGCCTTATTGTCGGAAAAACAATCGGACCAATGGTGGGGAAAGCGTATGTAACGCTACGTGGTCTGAAAATTATCAGGCGCGTTATCGAGCAGCAACAACTTGTTCATGCGACGGCGATGCCGCCTGTCTTTGCACAAATGGAAGACGTCGATATCGCACGGGACCAAGTACGTGAATTGTTGCGTGAAGCACCCCATCAGTCGGCATTGGTATTGGTGTGTGGAAACGATGAAATTTATGAGGCTGTGTTTCCCGCGTTGTGTGTTAATTTCCAGTCCCCGAATACTTCTATGATGCAGTGAAATGTCAGTGCTGCCCATGTTTCAGCTGCCGGAGTCATTCAAGGCGCTGTTCAAGCCAGCCAACCATTTTTCTGCAATATAATTTTCAGATGTAAAGAAACAAAAATGACAACCACCGAACTCCCTTTCCGAGCAACAACAGCCCAAGCCTGCCACTGGCTAAGCGAGCAAACCGCTGCGCCATGGACCTTAGCGCGCATGATAGAAAGCGGTTTGATTCCCTACGTCTGGCTGGACTACGACCCCGATTATCCTGCGTTATTTGGTGACGCCAACGGCGGTTATGCAGCGCCGATTTTTTTTGAGGGCGACACGCAACGCCTTGCTGCCGGAAGCGCCGATGTGCTGATTACGATGACGAAGGACGTCTATAGAATCGTGGCCAAGCTCAACCCTCCTGGCTTTCGGCGGGATTTGCATGAATTGCGTTTTCTGAAGAAGGATCTGGAGCGCCTAGTGACTAAGCTGAAACGCGAAGCTGAACCTAAACCCGAGCTAGAATTAGTCGACGTTGAGACCGTAAAAGAGTCTCAAGCCGGCATCAGCAAAGAGCAGGTATTAATTGCATTTTCCAGTCTGATGAAAATTGATTTAGGACAGGCCCTCGACAGTGCCGGGGGCATATTTGGCGATGATGGTGCAAGGGTAAAAAGCAGCACAAAAAAATCAAAAAACAAGATTGTGTGGAATCCGGTTACGTTGGCGCTGGGGTTAAATGATGTCTATCGGGTGTCGATGCCACATCTGAAAAGAGCATTTAATACGCATGATTTTTTGGACGTATGGGCTGAGGACTGGAACCATACTTTGGTAATTTTGGGCAAATAAAGAAACACACCATTTGAAACTGTTTGCCCCATCTGTCTGAGCGGAAGTATTTTAGCGGTGGGTGTCCCGTCCTAAAATAGGTTTACAAATTTAGCCTTTTTTCTTTGTAGAGATTTTTCTGGATTTAACTGCATTAAAAACAGACGCCTGATGCACTGCATCGGGCGTTTTGTATTGCAGTGCGAGATGCGGCCTTTCGTGGTTGTAGGTCTGTATAGACTGATCGATCATGATCGCTGCTTGGGCGAAATTGTCTGGCTTGACTGTGAGAAATTCATTTTTGATGATGCCATTAATCCGCTCAGCCAAGGCATTTTGATAGCAATCGTAACCATCTGTCATGGAGCATAAAACGTCGTGACTCTGGTGCAGTCGCTGATAGGCTGCTGAACAATATTGCAAGCCACGATCGGAGTGATGGATTAATTGTTGATCCGTAGCTCTTTTCTTGAGTGCCATTTTTAATGCCTTTGCAACGCCATCGGTGTGTAATGTCGGATGCAGATGATGTCCCATGATTTTGCGTGAATGCGCATCCGTGACCAGACTCAGGTAGGCCGTCGTTTCCCGCGTATCGATATAGGTAATATCAGCCACCCATAGCTGCTCGGCCATGCCGGGCTTGGGGGCATCTTTAATCAGGTTAGGATGCTTGAACATCCAATGTCTCGAATCGGTCGTCTTGTGGTAGCTCCGCTTCGGTTTGACCAGCATATGCGACATACGCAAACTACGAAACAAGCCATCGCGTCCAAGCTTGATCCCCGCCTCAGCGATGCGATCCTTTAACAAATAATGTAACTTGCGCGTACCGATGCGCGGCTGCTTCAGACGTACCTGCGTGACCATACTTTGCACAGTACTATTGCGAGCGGCAAGCGCTACCTGCGCGCCGATACGTTTGTAATACGTTTGTCGGCTAATCCCGAGCAACTGACAGGCCTTCGTAATACTCAGCCCTTCTTTTTCCCGCAGGAGGTCAGTGGCCCGGGCGAAGGCTTTTTTGCCAGTGTCACCCCGTGCTCCTTGACCATCACCTCAAGCATGGTCTTCAATAATAAGGACTGCATCTTCGCGCTCTCAAGCTCGGTTTCGAGTGCCTTGATGCGTTGTTCAGGCGTCGGAGGCTGAGCTGTTGTCTGGTATATAGCCTGCGATTGTTTGCGCTGTAGGGATTGGGCAAGCACACTCCAGTCCTGCTGACCATGCTTGCGCAACCACACCAAAACGGTGGTTTTACCTTGAATACCGTATTTCTTTTGCGCTTGCTTATAGGTGATCTCGCCTTTTTCTACCGCGCTTACCACCTCCAATTTAAAAGCCAGGCTGTAATCTCGCTGACTACGCTTCTTTCTTTCTGACATCTTGGTCCTCCTAAAATAAGGCATTGTTGTGACAACCTATTTTAGGACGGGACAGGGTGAGGGAATAAGGGGGAATCCAAGTTTCCCCTTTTTTGCATTTGAACCGCGAATTAGAGACAAAATAATATAATTTTGTAAATTTAATTAGGTTAGTTATACGATTCCAGAATAATCTATGGTGTGTAATTTTTACGCTCTGTTTGGTTAGATGCAATCCTGGTTTTTAATTTCCTTTTTAAAACATGATGACCCCCACACTCCCGATACCTTCGCATACGCCCATTCGCAAAATCCTGATCGCTAACCGTTCTGAAATCTGCATCCGCGTCATGCGCGCCGCTGCCGAACTCGGGATTCGGACCGTCGCCATTTACGCCGCAGAAGATCGCTTTGCCTTGCACCGTTTTAAGGCCGACGAGAGTTATTTGGTGGGGGAGGGCAAGAAGCCGATCGCGGCCTATCTGGATATCGCCGACATCATCCGTATCGCTAAAGAAGCCAAAGTCGATGCGATTCATCCGGGCTACGGCTTTTTGTCTGAAAATCCCGAGTTTGCCGAAGCCTGCGCACACAACGGGATCGCCTTTATCGGCCCGACACCGACCGTCATGCGCACGCTGGGCAACAAGGTTGCCGCCCGTAACGCCGCGGTTGCCGCTGGTGTGCCGGTGATGCCCGCCACCTCTGCTTTGCCGCACGATATCGACGCTGCGCAAAAGATGGCCGCTGAAGTCGGTTATCCGTTGATGCTCAAAGCCAGTTGGGGCGGCGGCGGGCGCGGTATGCGCGTGATCGAAA
The DNA here is from genome assembly GCF_052976905.1 of Glaciimonas sp. GG7. Lineage (NCBI taxonomy): Bacteria > Pseudomonadati > Pseudomonadota > Betaproteobacteria > Burkholderiales > Oxalobacteraceae > Glaciimonas > Glaciimonas sp. GG7. The sequence goes on from NZ_JBRIIQ010000056.1 coordinate 22,303, forward strand.
CGGCGGTTGAATTGCCCGGCCATTTAGAGATGGCGCGACGCGAAGCGCTGGCTGCTTTTGGCAATGATGAAATGTATCTGGAAAAACTGGTACGGCGCGCGCGTCACGTTGAGGTCCAAATCCTTGGCGATGCGTATGGCAATCTGGTGCATTTGTTTGAGCGCGATTGCTCCGTCCAGCGTCGCAATCAAAAAGTGGTGGAGCGCGCCCCCGCGCCGTATCTGGATGCCGCAACGCGCACCGAACTGTGCGAGGCCGCTTTGCGACTGGGCCGGGCGGTCAACTATACGCATGCCGGTACGGTTGAATTTTTGATGGATGCCGATACCGGCAAGTTTTATTTCATCGAAGTTAATCCCCGGATTCAGGTCGAGCATACGGTGACGGAACAGGTCACCGGGATCGATATTGTCAAGGCGCAAATTCGGATTACCCAAGGCGCGGTCATTGGCGGCAACATTGGCGCTGAGAATTCCGCCGGCGTTCCCGCGCAAGCTGAGATTCGCCTCAATGGACATGCGCTGCAATGCCGCGTCACGACTGAAGATCCGGAAAATAATTTCACCCCCGATTATGGTCGCCTGACTGCGTATCGCAGCGCTTCGGGTTTCGGTATTCGTCTCGATGGCGGCACCGCTTATTCGGGCGCGGTGATTACGCCTTATTACGATTCGCTGCTGGTTAAAGTCACCGCGCACGCGCCTAGCTCAGAGGAGGCGATTGCGCGCATGGACCGGGCGCTGCGCGAGTTCCGTATCCGTGGCGTGTCCACCAATTTGCAGTTCCTTGAGAACGTGATTAATCATCCCGATTTCAAATCCGGCCAGTGTATTACCCGCTTTATTGATACCACCCCGGCACTCTTTCAGTTTGCTAAACGGCGCGATCGGGCGACCCGGATGTTGCGTTTTATCGGCGAAGTGGCCGTCAATGGCAATCCAGAGATGAAGGGGCGGGTCCACCCCACCGGCACGCTGCCGACACCGCTGATCCCGAAGACCGACCGGTTGGCGCCCATTGCCCCGGGCAGCCGCGATATTCTGATCGCACTTGGCCCAGATAAATTTGCGCAATGGATGAAAGATCAGCCGCAGATTCTGCTCACCGACACCACCATGCGCGACGCCCATCAATCGTTGTTCGCCACCCGCATGCGCACTGCCGACATGCTGGCCATTGCGCCCGCCTATGCGCGTACCTTGCCGAATTTGTTCTCGCTGGAATGCTGGGGCGGGGCGACCTTTGACGTGGCGATGCGCTTCTTAAAAGAAGACCCGTGGGAGCGTCTGGTGCAATTGCGCGAGCGTGTGCCCAATATCCTGTTTCAGATGCTGCTGCGCGGTTCCAACGCTGTCGGCTACACCAACTATGCCGACAACGTGGTCAAACACTTTGTCGCCCAGGCGGCCAAGGGTGGGATCGATTTATTCCGGGTATTTGACTCGCTCAATTGGGTTGAAAACATGCGCGTGGCGATTGATGCCGTGCGTGAATCCGGGGCGTTGTGCGAAGGGGCGATCTGTTATAGCGGCGATTTGCTCGATAGCAGCCGCGTCAAGTACGACCTGAAATATTACGTCAGCATGGCCAAGGAGTTAGAGCGCGCCGGGGTGAATATTCTGGCGATCAAAGACATGGCCGGGATTTGCAAACCGCAAGCGGCACGGATGCTGGTCAAAGCATTAAAAGAAGAAGTCGGCCTGCCGATTCACTTCCATACCCACGACACCAGCGGCATCAGCGCCGCCAGCGTATTGGCGGCGATCGAAGCCGGTTGCGATGCGGTCGATGGCGCGATGGATGCGATGAGCGGCCTGACCTCGCAGCCGAATCTGGGCGCGATTGCAGCTGCCTTGCGTGGTACCGAGCGCGATCCAAAACTAGACCCGACGGCGATGTTTGGGATATCCCAATACTGGGAGGGCGTACGCCGTGCCTATGCACCGTTTGAGGCCGATATCCGCTCAGGTACGTCGGACGTGTATCGCCACGAAATGCCGGGCGGCCAATACACCAACCTGCGCGAACAGGCACGCGCAATGGGTCTGGCACATCGCTGGACCGAGGTATCGCAAGCCTATTCAGATGTCAATCAACTGTTCGGCGACATTGTAAAAGTCACGCCGACCTCCAAAGTGGTGGGCGACATGGCGCTGTTTATGGTCGCCAATGATTTAACGCCTTCTGATGTCAGTAATCCTGACAAGGAAGTCGCATTTCCTGACTCGGTAATTTCATTGTTTAAAGGCGAGCTGGGCTTTCCGGCCGATGGATTCCCTAAATTGTTAGAGCAAAAAATTCTCAAAGGCGGACAACCGATGGTCGGTCGTCCCGGCGCGCATTTGCCGCCAGTCGATCTGGTGCTGGCACGCGCCGACGCTGAGAAAGCCGTCGAGCGCAGCATCAGCGAGCAAGAGCTATCGTCCTATCTGATGTATCCGAAAGTCTTCAAAGAATACGCAGAACATCGACGTCACTACGGCAACGTCAGCGTGCTGCCGACCCCGGTGTTTTTCTATGGCTTGCAAGACGGGCAGGAAACCTCCATCGATATCGATCAGGGCAAGACGCTGGTAGTGCGCCTGCAAGGTCAGACCGAGGTCACTGACGACGGACAGAGCAAGCTGTTCTTCGAACTCAACGGCCAGCCGCGTCTGATCCGTATCGATCGCGCAGGTGCGGTCAAAACCATTACCCATTTACGCGCTGAGGATGGCAACGCTAAGCATGTCGGCGCGCCTATGCCGGGCATGGTGGTCACGGTGGCGGTCAAGGCTGGGCAAAAAGTGGAAAAAGGTGATCCGCTGGTGTCGATTGAAGCCATGAAGATGGAAACCATGATTCGCGCTGAGCGCAATGGAACGATTGGTCATGCGCATGTGAAGCCGGGGACGGTGATTAGTGCTAAGGATTTGCTGATTGAGTTTGTGGATTAATACTGAAAATCGTTGGAGATAGGATGCCTATAAGTTTTTCTTATAGCCCTATCCCTAATCGGTATTTCCGTAAAAACCCTGTGCCACCTACACTCTTTTCTAACAGCAGATGTTCTTGCTAAGACCGTTACCGCGGTCACGTAGTTTGATACCGATGCGCTTACCCAGCCCATTGTGATATCAAGCGCAATCCAGATTATCCATTTGGAGAACCCAAGACAGATCAACTCTCCTCGTTATCCGGGGCGGTGTTGTTGGATGCAAAAAGTGGTGTCAAAAAGTGGTGTCAGTAAGATCGGAAGCAATGCCGATCGTACTGCCCACTTTTTTGTCGTCTGTGATGATCATTAGCCAAAAAAAACCACCCGGGGAAGTAGGTGGCGAAGGAGGTGATCAGTGGTGCGATACGGTGGAGGATGGGGTTCATGTCACCACAAAAGCTACCGTTGACACATCATGACGCACGCGCTTAGAAGCTACCATCGGCGATCGTGGGATTTTTGGTAGGGTAATGCCCTATTTTGGCGCGCCGTCGGATTGTGCTGCGCCACCAGATATCTGGGAATAACAGCTTTCTACGACTAAACTGAGTAATCCCTGCGTTAGAATGACGCCACTTAAAAATAACAGCAATATTTCACAGGAAATGGTAATGGCCAATAACAACACAGTACAAAGCTTATCCAAAGACGAATACGATGCACTGAGACAAATCGCGCGTGGTATTGCGCGGGGGAATGAGACGGCTTGCGTTGCGCGTAATACCAAACGTCTGTCAGGCTTGAAATACATTACCTATGGAAAACATGGACAACTGACGTTGACCGAAAAAGGCCAGGAAACATTGTTTGTCAAAAGCTGTATCGAAGGTCTGCGTGCCGTCTCGAATGATGCTTTGGCCCCGCTTGAAGCTGATGTTGAAGTGTTCCTCGGCAGAAAGGGCCACATTGTTCCTGCTGCCTCCGGCGCTGGGTTTGAGATCACGTTACGTGGACGCGAAAGCCTTGCAGACATTGACGCAAACGCTGCTTAATGTGTTCTGATGTATCGGTATAAATAAAAGGAATGTATATGCAATGTGATGCGTGTAATGCGATAGAACTCAGAAAACGTAAAGAGGTGGGACACGCAAAGTTATTGCCAATTGGCGAACCCGTCAAAGTGCGTAATATGGGACAGCCTGCCGTGATCATGACCCATTATGTGTGCGAGGATTGCGCGACAAAGTGGCAGTACGAAGATGATCGGCGTGATGTCTATGCCGGATGGAGCGTTGAGGCATGATGGCCAGTTGATGATGTCAAGTTGAGAGCGGGAGCGGAAAATGCCTGTCAGCAAGCCAGATACCGATAAGGATAAAGGGGACGCAAAACTGCAGGCCGAGCAAACATCTGCTCTTGGCCATATCCTGCACGAAGTCGCTGTGCAGGCAGACGGAACGGAAGACCCCGGTGCCGGAATCGAGCAAATGGTTGAGTCGCAAGCCGACAGTGGCAGCAGCTTACTCACCAGCAATCCGGTGAACAATGCGTCGGACCGCGCAGCGCCGCAAGTGCCTGCTATTTTGAAGCCGCCATTACCCAAAAAACCTGTTTGAATCTTTGCTTTTCAGGCCGCCCCGAACGTTATGCGTTGCGGGGTATTTTTTTGTCTTAGCGATTGTGTGCGAATTTTTCCCAGCGCAACTTCTCTCGTTTGCTAGTTGGCGCGAAAGAGGGGGGAGTTTGAAAGTAGAGATGAAACAGAAAGCAGACGAGGCAATCTTCAGAACGAAGACTGAAAACAAATCAGGATCGCCGCTGGCAGATCCTTAGCAAAAATAGTGCGTCTTACCAGCAAGCTTAAAAACAAGCTGCTTATCTAAATAAACAGCATAAAACAAACAGCGATATTACTTGGTAGTGACAAACAGACGCAGAGATCGATTCGTGCTCGATGAACCGGGCGCTTAGAGAAGCTATCACCGACTGCC
>NZ_JBRIIQ010000057.1:0-26730 GCF_052976905.1 Glaciimonas sp. GG7
AACTGCAACTGCAACTTCAAAAACAACGGCAACTGTGGCTGCGCCTGCAAGGTCAAAAACAACTACAACGTCAACCGCTTCATTGCTAATTTAGCGAGAAAACACATCACAAAAAAGGCTGCTGTTTTTGACGTTGCCGTTACCGTTGACCTGCCCCGTCAGGGGCAGCGTCTCTGCGGAGCGCTAACCGCGTTATCTATTTGATGACCGAATAAAACATATCTACATACAACGGTCACACAGCCGTCTTCAAGTTCAAAAGCATCATCATTGAATCCGCACCTTATAAGTCACCTGACCAGATTTTCCAGGAGCGAGCTCACCGCTGAACTCCCACCTCAGCGCACCCTGAGTCGATGCTATCGGTGTGCAACGTAATCCGGCGGGCATCACACCGCATTCAACCATCCCTTGCAAGCGCGTGTAAGCAGCAACGTTATCGATGATCTCGTGCATGGTCAGATGTTGTTCTGAACGATTGCTAAAGATGATGGTGTAGGTCAGATCCTCGCCCGACACTGCGGTGTCCTTATCGACCTTTTTTTCAAATCGCAGTGCGCCTTGCTCTGGCATGACCGTAAAACTGTCTGTTTGTACGATTTTAATTAGCTCGGTTAATCCTTGTGCGGTGGCCTCAATGTGATTCACGATAGTTTCTCCGCTCGCGTTGGCCGTGATGACCAGCGGTATGTCAACGGTCAATGATTGTCCCGCACAGAGCTTGCCACCAGCAGCCAGCAAATTTTTACGACCGAACTCACCCCATCCCGAGTTGAGAGTGCACCCCACGGTGGGGGTACTCACGCCCAGCACAAGAGACGTATTGGGTTGCCTTTGCAACTGGGGTGGCAACGCGTAACTCAGATGACTGTTGGTCGCACAGACAGAATCTTCACCCACCTCCAGCGTCAAGCGATAGACCAGCGTTTCATTGGCAAACCATGCGTGACGCGGTGTTTGCAACTGCTTTACGCTCAGGGTTAATTTCGGTATCGGTGAAATCACCGCGACTTCTGTTGCCGTGCTGATGTTGCCGGCCCGGTCGCTGGCAGTTACCGAAAATGTCACTCCGCTACTCGTGGGAAAAACACCCGCTGCAAAGGTATGCGAAAAATTCACCGCGCCACCGACGCCGGTACCACTGGCATCAACGGTGTGCTGACCACCTCCACCGGCCTGCCAGCGCAATACAATCGCCTTTTTTCCATCGCCCTGTGCACCCAGCCCCGATGCATCATCGCTGACTGTGCCGCTGACCGTGAGACTGCCATCGGCATGCCATTTTGCAGTTGCCAGTGCAATCTCTGGCGCCTTGCCGTCGTATTGCAAAAACTCTCCGTCGCCGTCCCGCGCACCATTCGCAGTGGAGTACGTTTCGATGCCGTTGATATCGACAGCCCACAAAACAATGTTGACGTCTGCTGACCAAAGATTATGTTTATATTCAACGTCATTAAAGCTATAAACGTTATTCGGCGTGCGGCAAGTTTCCTTGCTGTTACAAAGATCATGCCAATGACCATAGCCGCCTGAAGTTTTTTTACTTTGCCCTATGGTTATTCTGACCATTTCAGCGGCTGCCTTCGCCTCGCCGCTGATTTTAATTTTGCCGCCGTTGTGCCAACGATTTGACCGCGGAGTTATGCTCACTACGGGTTTGCTTACGCTAACGATATGTTGATGCTTGTCGTCGTAGCTGAGCACATTGCCTGCGCGATCGGTGGCTTTCACCTGTAGCGTGAGCGGTTGATCATTTTGTGTCATTGCCGGAATCTCTATTTGGGCCGTATAACGGTTTCCGGTGCCTTCTTCCATGACCGCATCACTCGACCAATTGCCAGCGCCTATTTTCCAGCGCAATTTAACTGTCGCTGGATCGACGCCGCTGAGCGCATCGCTGACGTCCACTTTGACCGCAAATGGTTTGCCCGGACTGGCGTGGCCGACCATCGGGTCTGTCCCTGTGGCCCACACAATGCTTGGTGGCGTTGTATCAATTTTAAAGTCACGGCTCGCCCATCCAGACTGCTGAGCATCGCGCTCAACACGGAATTCGACGGTGTAAATCTTGCCGTTTTCCCAGCTCTTACTGGCCGCAATCGGGATGTCCTTCACCATTTGATCAGCACCAACTGGCACAGAGTGACTCTCCGTGGCTGTCCAATTGTCCTCGCCGCTCACTTTGGTCCGTACTTCGACCTTATTGACGCCTTCGATACTCCGACCATTAAAGGTTAGGGGCGCGCTGGCAGATGGCTTTTGCCAACTGCCGGCAGTCGGACTGATCCAGCTCGGCGTAGCCGGGATTTCGCGTGGGACTTTAAACAAGCGTACAACCGACCATTCAGATGGCCGATCATCGCGCTCAACACGGAATCGGACTTCGTAATCGCTCCCGTTTTTCCAGGTCTTGCTGGCCTCAATCGGGACGTTCGTCACCCTGCTATTGGCAACAACTGTGACGGGATACATTTGCGAGGCGGACCAACTTTCACCTGGCGCTCGGACCTGTATCTCGACCTTATTGACACCAGCGACGGTCTGTCCGCTGAACGTTAAGGCCGTGCTGGCAGATGACTTTTGCCAGCTGCCATGATCCGGACTGAGCCAGGTCGGCGTTTCGGGCTTGTCGCGTGGGACTTTAAACAAGCGGACATCGGACCATTCAGATGGGCGACGATCGCGCTCAACACGGAATCGGACCTCGTAATTGCTCCCACTTTTCCAGGTCTTGCTGGCTTCAATCGGGACGTTTGTCACTCGGCTATTGGCAATAGCTGTGACGGAATGCATCTGCGAGGCGGACCAACTTTCACCTGGCGCTCTGACCTGTATCTCGACCTTATTGACGCCAGCGACGGTCTGTGCGCTGAACATTAAGGCAGTGCTCGCAGTTGGCTCTTGCCAGCTGCCATGCGCCGGACTGAGCCAGGTCGGTGTATCGGGTTTATCGCGTCCTACGTTGAGCGTATATCTGTCGGACCAGGCCGATTGTTTACCATCACGTTCAACACGGAATTCGATTTCGTAAGCTTTACCATTTTCCCAGGTCTTGCTGGCTGCAATCTCGAGGTCATTAAATCTGTCGTTATCGTCAACTGTCACATCGTGCGTGACATCACTCGCCCAACTCTCACCAAGGAGACTTGTCCGTACCTGAACCTTATTAACGCCGGTGACAGTTTGTCCGCTGATGGTTAAGGGATTGGCGGAAGATGGTTGTAGCCAACTACCATTACCCGGGCTGATCCAGGTGGGCTTAACGGGCGTGTCGTGTGGGACATAAAACACATAATCAACTGACCAGGGCGCAAGTAGCGTATCCCGTGAAGCAGTTATTTGAACGATGTACTTTTTGCCTTTTTCCCATGCATCAGTTCTTCTGACGGCAATATTATTGAAAATACCGTTATCCCCAACTGTTACCGGGTACGAATCAGATCGTAGCCAGTTGGCATCGCCAACAGCTTTTGTCCGTGTGAAGATCTGAGTAACACCGGGGTCAGTCAGTCCACCGATGATTAAAGGATTGGTAGCAGAGGCTTCCCAAATGCGATCGGCTGGAGTGGTCAACGTCGGTGTACCCGGCCTGCCGTAGTATGGGACGTTAAACTTCCGTGTCTCCGACCACTCAGACCGTAGACCATTGCTCACTTCGAATCGCACTTCGTAATCTTTTCCTTGATCCCATGATTTGCTTGCCTCGACATGGACGTCATTGAAAATACCGTTAGTGCCAACTATCACAGTGTGCTCCTCCGAGGCTGACCAACTGCCGTCAATCACCGCCTTTGTCTGTACGTTGACCTTGGTTACCCCCGGGATTGTCTGGCCGCTAATTGCTAAGGGATTGGTGCTGGTTGGTTTTTGTGGCGTGTTGTTCCCAGGACTGATCCAGGTTGGTTTGCCCGGCTTTTCCTGTGGTACTTCAAACTCATATTCATCTGAAGGGACAGAGTTCAGAAGGTCCCGGGTAGCAGTTAGTTGAATGGTGTATTTTTTACCTTTTTCCCATGTCTTGCTTTCCTCAATTTCAATATCTTCGAAAATACCGTCAGCGCCAACCGATACTGTCTGGTACGCATAGTCTGACCATCTGCCGTCACTTTTTATACGTACATTGAGTCTATTAAAGTCGGCGTCGCTCTGCCCGCTAATGATTAAGGGATTGTCGCTGGATGCTTTCCAGGTGCGCTCCGTAGGCTTGGTCAACGTCGGCTTACCCGGCGCACCGCGTGGGACATTAAATTTCCGTACATCCGAAAATACAGAATATCCGGCACTGTTTCTGACATCGAACCGTACCTCGTAACTTTTGCCAGCTTCCCATTTCGTGCTGGCTCTAACCGGGACGCCACTAAAAGTATTATCTGCGCCAACGGTCACATTTTCAGACACCTCTGCCCAAGTGTCGGTGCCGTTAAAAGTCCTTGTCGATACGCTGGCCAGATAAACCCCCTGGATGGTTCGTCCGCTGATTTTTAAAGGATTGGTGTCAGATGGCTGATACGACGTGTTATGCCCGGGACTGATCCAGGTTGGTTTAGGCGGCTTTGGGGCTGGCACGCTAAAATGGCGCACATCCGACCACGCTGACCAGTCGCTGGTCCCTCGTTTAGAGTCGAATGCCACTTCATAAGATTTACCTGCTTCCCATTGTTTGCTGTTCTCAACAGCCAAGTTGTTAAAAACACCGTTAGAAGTAGAAACTGAGCGAGCCTGCTCGTATTCCCATGAGCCGCTATTGTCGGCTGTGGCTAGACGTGACCGTACGCTGACGGTATCAACGCCGTAGGAGACTTTTCCGCTGATTTTTAAGGAAGGGCCAGATGGGTCATATGTACCAGCGGCCGGGCTGACCCAAGTCGGTCTATCCGGCGTAGCTGGTTTGTCGGGTGGCAATGTGACCTGTGTGGATCCAATAGTAAGCCATTGACTCCCCTTGTAGGCATAGGCTTTAAGGTTGCTTACCCCACCCGGTAAATTAGTAAGAATAAAATCGTATTCACTTAACGTGCCATTGGTAGTGAAGTTGGTTACCGTCTTAAAGTGGCTACCGTTTCGATAGATACGAAGCTCATCGGCGCCGCCTTGAACATGACCTTTAGTGCGTGCACGACCATTCTCAGCCCAAGCCTGGAAATTCCCGCCGAGTACACGTACTTTTTCTTCTTTGACTATTTTTCCATGAAGGTCGTTGTAAAAGACATGAAGTTGAAGTGTATGCTCGCCCGGCGTCAGGTTATTTATGATGACTGAGTCGCTTGAAATGGTTTTATTAAGCGCCTCATTATGTTCGTTCCGTACGTCGTAGCTAGTTGCGCCATTGCCTTTCGTGACACCTTTAAGCGTCACTCTTCCCTTTATTTCTGTATCGACTTCAGCGGAGGAGAAGTTGCCACTGAGTGGCCTTATTTTCATTGGTTTGTTGAGGTGCGAGTTACCCCAAAATGCATTTTCCCAGATCTGGACGTTGACCACTACATCGGGAATGTGGTGTGTGTACTTACCAGTTATTCCGCTGTTCGCACAAGTGGACTTGTCATCTGAGTAGGCCGAGTGACTACTACTATGATCAAAATATATAGCGCACCATTCATTTGATTTGGCATTTGCGTAGGCTCTTACAGATACCTCTTCCCCCACATTCGCTTCATCCGGAAAACCTCCCATCCATCCAACATCAGCCAACGATTGCGGCGCACAACACAGCAACAGCACGCTGACTACTGTGCCGGTTATCTTTTTTCTTATAGCAACCCACGTGAGCGTACGCGCAACGCTTGTAAGTGCAGCACAGCAGCGCACCATCAACATCACAAAAAGGAATAATTGGTTCTGTATCATTGTGTTATCCAAAAAATGCCACGTTATGGCTAAAAATTTGTTTTTATCGTGTGTGTTCCCGGCGCACAGATACGCGCTCTGTAGTCCCAGCCAGAGACCGAATGCTCCTGCAATTGACTGGTGATCACTCCCCCATTCGCGGACGTGTTTGTTCGGATATCGGCTTGAGAACGTGAGCGTCGGTTTGGTTGGCACTGGTATGGGAAGAGGAAAAATGGATCTGATACTGCATCTGCACGCCGTCACACATGTTGCCTTCGCGCACGGTCGGTTGATATGGGGTTTTACCTAAAAATGTCTTATTGTCATAGGGAGAGCCGGCAAGATGACGCGTGTTGAACGTGCCACAAACGAACGACAAAGAGGAGAGAGGGCGGAACTTACGTGGTTTGCACGATCAAGATAAGTGGGGCGGGCTCTACTGAGGTTGCAGGCGCAGCCACAGTTGAAGTCGCTTTTGAAGTTACAGGCGCAGCCACAGTTGAAGTTGTTCTTGAAGTTGCAGGCGCAGCCACAGTTGAAGTTGCTTTTGAAGTGGTCGTTGAAGTGGCAGTTGAAGTGGCAGTTGACCTACCCCGTCATGTGATGCTGCCAAATTTTCAGCCGCCAGACGGATCAGGCTGAGGACATGTTTGCTGTGGTCTAATTTTTCCGGACACCTCAATGGGTGGATAATCCATCAACTGAGGAAATATAAATGTCAAAGCAACATAAGAATTACGACAGCAGCCTGAAGCTGGAAGTCGTGCGGATGATCAAAGAACAAGGCCTGAGTATTCAACATGTCAGCGCCAGTATGAACATAGGCACCACAGCAATTCGTCGTTGGGTAACGCAGTACGGCGCTGAGCAGAACGGCAAGCCGGGGATAGGATTACCGCTGACCTCCGAGCAGCAACGGATACGACAATTAGAAAACGATAATCGCCAACTTCGCCAGGATGTTGATATCTTAAAAAAAGCATCGGCCTTCTTTGCCCGGGAAATGAAATGAGCTATCAACTCATTCGTCAACTGCAAGAGAAGGCCTTCCCGGTAAAACACTGCTGCCGCGTCCTGAGCGTGAGTCGTTCTGGCTATTACGAGGCACAGCATCGTGCTGCTAAACCGGTTTTGTGTAAAACAAGCGTTCACCTGAAGGCTGCTTTTATGGCCAGCCATCAAAGCTATGGCAGTCGTCGGTTGGTCACCGCAATGAGGAATCAAGGCTTTGTGATCGGTCGCTACAAGATACGTAGCCTGATGCGCCGAGCCAGCTTAAAACCCGTTTGGAAACGTAAGTTTATCCACACAACAGACAGCAAACATAACTTGCCAGTAGCCGCTAATATCCTCAACCGGCAGTTCAATCCTGCTGCACCAGACTTGGCGTATGTCACTGATATTACCTACATCCGTACTGGTGCCGGGTGGCTGTATCTGGCCATCGTCCTGGATTTGTTCGCACGCAAAATAGTCGGTTGGGCGATGGCTCCGAGCATGCCAGCAGAACTGGTTTGTGCTGCTCTGAACATGGCGATTGCGCAACGACAACCAGCCTCCGGGCTAATTGTCCATTCCGATCGCGGCAGCCAATATGCCAGCCAGCTCTACCAGGGCCTTCTCGATGAACATGGCTTTGTTTGCAGTATGAGCCGCCGTGCAAACTGCTGGGACAATGCCGTTGCTGAACGCTTCTTCCTCAATCTCAAGATGGAACGCGTCTGGCAACGCCAATATGCCAACCACGCGGAGGCTAGCAAAGACATTACTGCTTACATTGTCGGGTTCTATAACACCGAGCGATTCAATTCAGTATTGGGAAATCTGTCGCCCGTCGCCTACGAGCGAAAAATGGCAGAAAAAAAACCTATTGTTGTGTCCGAAATTACTTGACCACCACAGTTTGAGCCGAAGGGGAGTTGGTCCTCAGACCCGGCTGGCGGCTGAAAATTTGGGGACCGCGAAGCGGCAGCAGCACCTGCGGTCGCCTTCTTTTTGGTCACTTTTTCTTGGCGAAGCAAGAAAAAGTGACCGGCTGTCGGGCCGCCCCCGACAAGCAACAACGGAGCACTAACAGCCCCAATTACCGACAATCGAAATCAACCTAAGCCGCTTTCTTCTGCGTCTGCCCATGCATATGAATAAAGTCCCGCAGACGCGGATAGATTTCATTACTCCAGCGCCGCCCGCTAAAGACCCCATAGTGCCCAACCCCGGTTTGTACATGATGCAATTTCATGTAAGGCCGTAAGCCAGTACATAAATCTTGCGCCGCCAAGGTCTGACCGACTGCACAAATGTCGTCCTTCTCGCCTTCTACCGTAAACAGAGCAGTGCTCCGAATAGCCGCCAGATCAATCGTGCGACCCAATACTTTGAGCTTGCCAAGCGGCAAATCATGCTCCTGAAAAACGCTCTTCACAGTTTCCAGATAAAACTCAGCTGGCATATCGCACATGGCGAAATACTCTTCGTAAAAATTGGTCGTCACAGCCGCCTTTTTAAGGTCGCCGTCGGTCAGATGATTGTAAAGATTGCGAAACGCATCTACATGCCGCGGCAGATTCATCTGCATGAAGGCCGACAGTTGTAAAAAGCCCGGATAGACCTGACGACCGCCACCTTCAAAGCGTGCCGGAACAGCGCTCACCAGATTCTTTTCAAACCATGCAATCGGTTTGCTTTGTGCCAGCGCATTAACGCCAGTAGGATTGATGCGCGTATCAATCGGCCCGGCCATCAGCGTCAACGTGCTCGGTTGCGCAGGGTTAGCGTCTGTCGCCATGAGCGCAACAGCAGCGAGGGCTGGTACGGTCGGTTGGCAAACGGCCACCATATGCGCGCCGGGGCCGAGGATTTCCTGAAAGCGGATAACGTGCGCAACATACTCATCGAACCCGAAACGACCATTGTCGAGCGAGACATCGCGGGCGTTATGCCAGTCGGTGATATAGACGTCATGGTCTTGCATGAGCGTACGCACGGTATCGCGCAACAGTGTCGCAAAATGCCCCGACATTGGCGCCACTACCAGTACGCGCGGCTGCGACCCTGCATTGATTTTATGAAAACGCACCAAAGTGCAGAACGGTGTCTGGTCAGCGATCTCTTCACGCACCTCAAGAGTGCGTCCATTGTCCTCAACACTATCAATCGCAAACGGCGGACGCTTGTGGGTGACCTGTGTGTGCGAGAACACTTCCAGGGCGGCCATCATCTTGCGCATGAGTAAGCTTTGCGGAAATCCCGGCCAGGTAAAGCCCATGAACGGCGCAGTTGCACGAGCCAATGCACGCAGCGGATCGGTAAAGTCGGCATAGCTTTGATAGGTTTGGTAAAGCTTATTCATGGTTCTACCTTGTAATTGGGGTCTCGGCATGTATGGTGAAATACAGGACTTACGCAAATGCGGCCAGCGATGTTGTGCTCTCTTTACTGTGCAACTGATGACTGTTTTTGTTGTTCGTATTATTGCTATATGGCAAGCATTTTACTGTGAATATTTTGCATAATCATGCCAATGCAATATGCATGCCAAATAATTGGGGGCAGATAGCCTGTAGTGCAAGTCTGGCACGACCTTTGCAATGATTGCTGAGAGTACTGCATTTAGGCCTCTAAAGTCAGCCCGAGATGAAAACTATTTATACCAATATTTCCGCATACCAACACAATCATTCAAAGAGAGCGATCGTCATGCCTAAAACTACCCCTGCCACGTCTGAGACCGTTGCAACAACGCTCAGCATTACCAGCAAAAATTACGCATCATGGTCGCTACGCGGCTGGTTGATGACCAAGTTTGCAGGCCTGTCGTTTGAGGAAAAGGTTATCTCGCCCGATGACCCTGACGTGCGTGCCGAAATGTTGCTGCTGTCGTCCTCGATCCGGGTGCCGCGTCTCGATCACGGCAAGGTCGCGGTGTGGGACACGCTGGCAATCGGCGAATATCTCAACGAAATCTGTCCTCAGGTCGGATTATTGCCCCACGATGTGATTGCCCGTGCGCATTGCCGCTCGATCTGTGGCGAAATGCACTCCGGCTTTAGCGCCTTGCGCTCCTCGCTGCCGATGAATCTGAAAGCACATTTTCCCAACTTCAAAGTCTGGTCACGCGCCGAAGCCGATATCGATCGCATCACCGCAATCTGGACCGAATGTCTGAGGACCTATGGCGGTCCTTTTTTGTTTGGCGAACGCAGCATGGCCGACGCCATGTTCGCCCCTGTCGTGACCCGCTTTTTAACCTACGACGTCAAGCTAGACCCGCTCTGCAGCGCCTATTGCGCACGCATTATGGCTATGCCGGAACTGCAAGAATGGATAGCAGCCGCGAAGGAGGAGCCGGACGACATCGAAGAGCTGGACATGGAATTCTGACGTTTTGGGTGAGTGCACGGGATGGCAGACTCCACCGTCTATCTTGTAATTGGTGGAACTAGGGTGTTTTGATATTTGAATTTAAAAATTCCGTTCGTACTGAGTAGCCCTTTAGGGCGTATCGAAGTAGTTGCATGCGTTGGCGCATCTTCGATACAGCACTGCGTGCTTACTCAGTCCGAACGGGGTTTATGGTCTTTGCAAATGTATGCGTCAACACGATTTTATTAGTTCCACTAATTACAAGGCTGACCGCTAAAATGGCAGCCATGCCATCCTCCTCTTTCTTCCCCCTCCAAAGCCCTTTTCACCAAGACGATCTAGACGTAGGCCACGGCCATCGCCTCTGGTACGCCCAATATGGCAACCCCGATGGCATCCCGCTACTGTGGCTGCATGGCGGCCCGGGTAGTGCCAGCAGCGTGCGGCATCAAATGTTTGCCGATCCGGCACGCTATCGGCTGGTGCTGTGCGATCAGCGCGGCTGCGGCCTGAGTACACCGAGCGGCTCCACTGAATACAACGATACCGGGCGTCTGATCGAGGATATTGAAGGCCTGCGCCGGCACCTCGGCCTCGGTAAGATTCTGTTAGGCGGCGGCTCGTGGGGTGCTTGTCTGGCGTTGGCATTTGCGCAACGCCATCCCTTGTCTTTGCAAGGCTTAGTATTGCGTGCGCCTTTTCTTGCCGGGCGCGGCGATATTGATCGTTTTTTCCAGCCCGATCCTGCCTCGGCCAGTGCTGCGTGGCACGCCTTTGCCAGCCATGCACCGGCATCTGAAAGAGCGCATTTTCTGCGCTATCTTGCCGATACATTAGCCGCCGATAGTCCACACACAGCAGCGCTGGCGCAAGCGTGGCATCTGTATGAGCAAAGGCTGGAGCAGCCGGATATCGGAGTCGCCATTCCTGCGACGGACATCGAGAAACTGGTCGCCCGCTACCGGATTCAGGCGCATTACCTGCGCCACAATTGTTTTCTCAATAGCGCTGATTTGCTTCAGGCTGCAGCCGATGTAAGCGGTTTTCCGGTCGCCCTATTGCACGGCGCACATGATCTGATATGCAACCCTGAAAATGCGATCAGCCTGCACGCGCGGATCGCAGTAAGCTGTTTAAGCATCCTGCCCGGGGCAGGCCATGATCCATTTCATCCGACAATGGCGAAGGCATTGCTGGATGCGCTCAATTGCTTCGCCGAAGATGGCGATTTTGCGCGATGTGGATGATTACAGCCGAGCCAATAATTCCGTTTTCTTGCTGGCAAACTCGTCATCGCTGAGCAGTCCCCGACCACGTAAATCAGCCAGTTTTTCGATCATCACGAAGATGTCCGACTCTGCCCGGGCAGGATTGCCGGATTGCTGCGCAACTACGGGAGCGACGAGCGGTGCTTCATTAGCAGATACCTGAGTCTGCGGATTATCAACCGGCGCAAACCCATTCGTATTGCCGCTGGCCTTTGTTTGCGCCACGCCATCAATCGACACCACCGGCAAACTGCCCACGTCAATCAAGCCGTACTGACTGTTAAAACTGAGCGAGCCGCCATACGATTGTTGCTGCGAAAAACCGCCGATCTGATGGTCCAGCGTGTCGTACACCGTCACCTTGCCATGCACCTCAATGACCAGACGACGCGCCTGCGCAAAGTAGGCATAGCGCACATCGTTTTGTACCCCAGTACTATTGGGCCAGCGCAAATCAGCAGGCCACCAGTCGGCAGACGTGCCCGGTGCTGGCGGGACAAATAAGCTCGCTGAGTGATCTGGCGGCGCATTACCGCCCTGAAACTGTGCGCCACTATTGTTGTGTTGCTGCTGGATAGTATTTTGCGACCCGCCCTGACTTTGCGACTGAAAACTCCCGCTGCGCAGTAAATCAGGCTGATTCGCCACCAACCGCGCCAGTTCAGAGCACAGGCTATCGACACGGTTTTTAAGATAGTTGTTAAACATATCCGACACCATCGTCATCCCGCCCTGCATCCACTGGCCCGAGCCGCTGAATTCCTGATGATTAAATTGCGCCATGCTGCCGTTGCCGTTGATGACCGACGTCAGCATGCTCAAGACCGCGTCCACGCTAAATCCGTGGCGTCTGGCGATCTCTTCGATGACCTGTTGTCCAGCTGGAGAGAGTTGTTGCATGGTGGTTTTCCTATCGGTGGGATGTCTACAGAGGGGTTGCTATCGCGGTGGATGTGCCAGATTGTCGGCGGGCTGGGGGAGGGCAGAAATATCTTGTATTGCAAGGTTTTACATTATTGCCAATATCTTATTGCGCTGCATCATAAGTCGTCAACAGTGGTGAAGTTTTTGTATCAATTTTGCTAAAGAACAGGGCAAAAAATCAATAAATGTGCGCTGAGGAAATACTTTTTTCAAGATGTGTCTGGTAAGTTTGGATTTTGAATGTTGAAAAATAGTAGAGGTATTTCCCTATTGAAATAAAAAATGGCATCGCTAAGATACAGAATATTCTGTACCGCGTGCGGTTGGAATATGCGGCTCAACTGTCCATGCGCATGACTAATCAGTCGGTACATGTGTGCAGTGGGTTATTGCTTAATTAATCAACATAAAGGTGGTTAACATGATCAAGCAAGAAATGGAAATTATTGATGACAGTGCCTTGGATATTATTTCTGGAGGGGACGGGCTGATAGACGATAGTTTGATTCAAATTGGTTTTATCGCCAAAGGTGTCGAAAGCCTTGCAGGAGATCTTTTCACCATAGTGTAAGTTTAAATGCTAGCGACTCTAGTCGCATGACTCGGTATGCGATGAACGCTGACTTTACACAATACGTCTGATCCGTCCCGATCAGGCGTATTTTAAATCCCGTATTAAATCGATATCGTCAATCCACATCACCCACCGCTGGCCGCCAAAACAAAACCAACATGGCCCTATTCCGTGAGCAAGCCCGCGCAGCGCAACAGACCAAATGGCTGGGTGATATCGTTCTGATCCGCCCACTTTCTTTTTCTCTCCTGACATCAATTGCGGTGCTGCTAGCGCTGATAGTGTGCGCCTTTCTGCGCTTTGCCACGTACACCAAACACAGTACCGTTGGCGGTCAATTGGTGCCCGACACCGGGCTGGTCAAAGTTTATGTCCCGCAAACCGGCATCGTGATCGAAAAACATGTCAACGAGGGCCAGCAAGTCAACGTCGGCGATGTGTTGTTTGTGCTCTCAAGCGAGCGCCAGAGCAGCACGCAGGGCGCGACGCAGGCCGCTATCAGTGCGCAGGTAGCCCAGCGTCAGGCCAGCTTGCGCGATGACATCCGGCAGGCCGGGTTGCTGCATGCCGATGAGCGCAGCGGTTTGCAGAATAAGCTCGCCGGGCTGCAAAGCGAGCGCGACAAATTGACGAGCCAGATTGCCGGCCAGCGTGATCGCGTCACGCTGGCGCAACAGACTTTGCAGCGCTATTTGGGCCTGATGCAGCAGGACTACATCTCGGCTGAGCAATTACAGCAAAAACAAGAAGAGTTACTCGATCAACAGAATCGCCAACAAGCTCTGGAGCGTGATCGAATTGGTGTGGCGCGCGAGTTGTCGGCGCAGCAAACCGAGCTGCGCGAATTGGCTTTTAAACAGCAGAGTCAACTAGCCCAGAGCGAGCGTGCCTTGAGTAGCGCTGACGAAGAGCTGAGCGAAAGCGAGGCCAGGCGCCGTCTGGTGATTACGGCGCCGCAAGCGGGAATTGCGACGGCGGTGATGGCCGAGGTCGGGCAGTCGGTCGATAGCAATCATGCCTTGGTCAGCATAGTGCCTGGCGGCGCGGTCTTGCGCGCTGAGCTGTATGCGCCGAGTCGGGCGGTCGGGTTTGTGCAGCCGGGCGACACGGTGCTGATTCGTTATCAGGCCTATCCCTATCAACAATTCCGGCATCAAAAAGGGACGGTTGAATCCGTATCCAAAACGGCGTTGCCGGGTAATGAATTGGGCGGGTCGGCGGCAGGAAATAATGGCACGGCCAACAGCAGCGAGCCGCTGTACCGGATCAGTGTGGCACTGAACGCACAAACTATTCCGGTCTATGGACGTGCGCAGGCGCTGCAAGCAGGGATGCTGCTGGAGGCCGATATTCAACAAGAAAAATTGCATTTGTATGAATGGGTATTGGAGCCGTTATATAGCTTGGGTGGCAAGCTGTGATGGATCAATGTCTGGTGCAAGCACCCTAAACCCGTTCGGACTGAGTAGGCACGCAGTGCCGTATCGAAGATGCACCAACGTATGTAACTACTTCGATACGCCCTGTCGGGCTACTCAGTACGAACGGTTTTTTCGTATGCAAATGTCAAAACGGACTACTGAGTGAAGATAAATAATGCTTGACCGACTCTCTTTTGGCCTCAGTGCAAAACTGCCGCTCATCCTGCAAACCGAGGCGACCGAATGCGGGCTGGCCTGCATCGGCATGGTGGCCGGGTTTCATGGTTATCGCACCGACTTAAGCACGCTACGGCGACGTTTTCCGATCTCGCTTAAGGGTGCCACGATGCGCGATTTGATGCGTATCGCCAGCCAGTTAGGGCTGGGAACACGGCCCTTAAAGCTCGATCTCGACAGTTTGAGTGCGCTGAAATTGCCCTGCATTTTGCATTGGAATTTCAACCATTTTGTGGTGCTGCAAGCGGTCGGCGCACGCTCGATTACCATCTGTGATCCGGCGCTTGGCGTGCGCCAGCACAGCTACGATGTGGTCGGGTCTTCTTTTACCGGGGTGGCGTTGGAGTTATGGCCTGATCCGGGCTTTAAACCAGTAGAAGAAAAGCAAACCGTGCGCTTGCGTAGTTTGCTGGGGCGCGTGACGGGTTTGTATCGCTCCTTCGGCCAGATTTTATTGCTCTCGCTGGCGTTGGAAGTGTTTACGCTGGTGAGTCCGTTTTTTCTGCAATGGGTCATCGACAATGTACTAGTCTCAGCCGACCGCGATCTGTTGACCACGTTAGCGCTCGGCTTTGGCCTGTTGATGCTGATGCAGCAAGGTGTCGGCATCGTGCGCAGTTGGGTGCTGATGTATATGGGCACGACGCTCAGCGTGCAATGGCAGGCCAACGTATTTACGCATCTGTTGCGCTTGCCGGTGGCGTATTTTCAGAAGCGCCATTTGGGTGACGTGGTGTCGCGCTTTGCGTCCATCGGCACCATACAGCGCACGCTGACCACCTCGTTCATGGAGGCCATTCTTGACGGCTTGATGACGGTCGTCACCTTGATACTGATGTTTATCTACAGCCCGATGCTGGCGTGGGTGGCGATTGGCGCGATGCTGTTATACGGGCTGGGTCGCTGGGTCTGGTTTGCGCCCTTGCGGCGGGCCACCGAAGAACAAATTATCCATGCCGCCAAGCAGCAAACCCATTTTTTGGAAACCATCCGTGGCGTTAAAACGATCAAGCTATTTCAGCGTCAGGATGAACGCCGCAGCAGTTGGCTGAGTTTGTTGGTGGACCAAATCAATGCCGATCTGCGCACCCAACAACTGAGTTTGTTATACAAGTCCCTCAATGGCATTTTGTTCGGTCTTGAAAATATTCTGATCATCTGGCTGGGCGCAAAACTGGTCATGGATGGCAATTTTACGGTCGGCGTATTGATGGCGTTTAATGCCTATAAAGGGCAGTTCGATACCCGTGTGAGTTCGCTCATCGATAAATTTGTGGAAGTCAACATGCTGCAACTGCAAGGCGAGCGGCTGGCCGATATTGTCATGCATGCGCCGGAAGAAACTCATGGACGCAATGATGATGTGCATGCCGATGCGTTGCCAGCAAGTCTGGAAGTGCGCAATTTACATTTTCGCTATAGCGCGTCGGAGGCCAATATTCTGGATGGTGTTTCCTTCAAGATTGCACCCGGCGAATCGGTCGCCATCGTTGGCCCCTCGGGCGGCGGCAAAACCACCTTGATCAATGTCTTGCTAGGCGTGTTGACGCCGACCGAAGGTGAGGTCTTGATCGGCGAACACAGCATCGAGCATGTGGGGCTGGATCGCTTGCGGAAAATGGTCGGCACGGTGTTGCAGGATGATGTCTTGTTTGCGGGATCGATTGCCGACAATATTAGTTTTTTCGATCCCTCGGCTGATCACGCGTGGATTACCGAATGCGCCAGTCTGGCCGCCATTCATGCCGATGTCAGCGCCATGACGATGGGTTACAACACACTGGTGGGTGATATGGGCACGGTGCTCTCGGGCGGACAAAAGCAGCGGGTATTACTGGCGCGGGCGTTGTATAAGCGTCCGCAGATTTTGTTTCTCGATGAGGCCACCAGCCATCTCGATATCGCGCGTGAATCACTGGTCAATACGGCTATCCAATCGTTACAGATGACCCGCGTGATCGTCGCCCACAGGCCGCAGACAATTGCGTCGGCGGATCGCGTGATTGTGTTGGAGGGTGGAAAAATTGTTGCTGCCGTCGTTGAAGAAGAAACTGCGGCATGAACTATTTGCTGACAGGAATCGCTTTGATCCTGGCCCTGTTAAGCGGCATGCAGCCTGCATGTGCAGACAACGGTGTGCATGACTTTTTGAACGATCCATTCAATACCGCCAGCGCCATGTCTGCCAATCCGGCTGGCAATAGTATTTGCCAACTCAGTGCCGCGCTGACAGCACCGCTGAGTTTGCTCGATGCGGTAGAAAGGGCGCTGTGCCGCAACCCGCAAACACGGCTGAGCTGGGCCAATATCAAAGCGCAGGCGGCAGCGGTTGGGGTGGCGCAAGCTGCTTATTTACCAAACTTAAGCGCTGGCGGCAGTCTGGCGCGGGTGATGAAACAGACCGATATTCCGGGTTTTCCGCAGTTTGATAGTTACCTCAACACCCGTAGCAGCGACAAGAATATTAATCTGAGTTGGGTCCTGTATGACTTCGGCCTGCGCGCCGCCAATCTGGAGAGCGCGCGTCAGTTACTCAATGCCGCCAATGCGACGCAAGACGATGCATTGCAAACGGTATTTCTCCATACCGTGCAGGCTTTTTATGCCGCGCAGGCAGCGCAGGCCTTGCTTGTTGCGATGGTCGATGCAGAGCAGGCGGCGCAACATAGTTTTACGGTGGCGCAGGCAAAGCATGTAGCCGGTGCGGGGGCGCTAGCCGATCAGTTGCAAGCGCAGACGGCCTATGCACAGGCGACGCTCAAGCGCGTGCAAGCCGATGGCGATCTGCACAGCGCACTTGGCGCGCTGGCGATTCTGATGGGATTGCAGCCCAATACACCGTTGCCATTGGCCGCGCTGGCAGAGACGGCGACCGATACCGATGCGCCCTTATTTCAGCAAGCAATCGAGTCCTTGATTGCCGAGGCGATACAGACCCATCCCAAGATTCTGGCTGCCAAAGCGCAGTTGAAAGCGGCGCAGGCGAAGATTGTTGCAGCCCGTGCAGAAGGGCGGCCCACGCTGGCGCTGGTCGGCAATACCGACCGCAGCGACACGCCGATTAGTCAGGTTTCTTCCAGGCAAACTGTCAGCAGCCGCAGCATCGGGATACAAATTAATATCCCCTTAACGGATGGCTTGAGCACCAGCTATAAAGTGCGCAGCGCCGAAGCGCAGGCCGAAAGTCGGGAGGCCGATCTGGCCGATATTGAACAGAAAGTTACGCTAGAAGTCTGGAACAGCGATCAGGCCTTGCGCACGGAAACGGAGAATATGACGGCCATCAAGGTCTTGGTGCAGAGTGCCAGAGAGTCCTTCGATGTGGCGCAAGGAAGATACAAAGCCGGGGTCGGCAATATCCTCGAATTGTTGAAAGCGCAAACCGATTTATCGAGCGCCGAGCAGCAGCGCATTATCACCCTGACGCACTGGCAGACAGCACGGCTGCGGCTGGCGGCCAGTCTGGCGCGCTTGCGGGTGGAGGCGCTGTAGGGTTTTTTGGGCTGAAATTGATCAAACGACGTGAGGGCAATAATTAGCGGTTGACCTGCGTTTTGAGTGGCGTTATTGTGTCATCCGTTCCTCTCATAGGAATACAGGTTTGAAAGCCTGATGGAAGTGTCCCGGACCGTGCAATGCGGTCTGGGATTTACGTTCGTCCTTTATGGGCGACGGTGACGGTGAAGCCCTCGTGGCTTGCTGGCTTTGATACTTCCCCAGTCTTTCAACTCCGTCATTTGTCGCCCACCCCCGTTCTTCAAACGGGAAGTTCAACCGAGCTAAAGGAACGCACGATGTCTGATAAAAACACGGATAAAACCGCCGATACCAAAGCTGGTACTCAAACCGATACCAACGCAGCCGACTCAAAACAATCTCCTCACCAATCGTTTAGCTGGATCAATGCCGAGGCCAAGCATTTCCCTCTTGCCGATTTTGCCGCCATCACCTCCGATGTTTGCCACGGCATTCACGCCTGTCTGGACCTCGTCGGATCAAACGCACACCACTCTCCGGGCGACCCGGCGAGAGCCAACTCTGATGCCAGGTTGCCGCCGATCAGCGCGGGGCAAGTTGAAGCCTTGCACGGTCTTATGATGGGGGCGTCGTTGATGTTGCGAGATTATGCGGAGCGAGAGATCGCGTGGATTAATGCGCATGGCCCGGGATATATGCAGGCGATGAAAGGGGCTGTGAGTGGGCGACCTGAATAAGTCGTTTTGGAGGTAATTGAAACAGTTGTTTGTCTTGAAGACTTGCCGGAAGTGATTGCAAGCGCATTGTAGTGCGCTCTATGGCGGGCTAGAAAAAAGATTTGAGTACCAGTGCTGCTAGGCCTGCGACGATGATGCCAAGCATCCATTTGACTAGTGTTAATTCATTCTTAATTGGTGCGAGTTCTATTTTCAGATCTTTTCTCGTGATGGTGTCTGCATTTTCTGACGCGCTGGTAATGGCTTCGGAAATAGCTTCTGCCTGTGCTTCCGGTAGTCCGGCGGCTTCAAGTTTTTTAATGAATTGATGTGTGTCAAATGTAACGGTTGTCATCGCGGCTCTCTCCTGTTGGTGGAGATTATATTTGACGTGATTATGAGGCACTGAAAATCGTATGGACAACACGCTTTAAGGGACTTTAAACCCATCATTAAGCGTCTTCAAAAAGACGATCACGTCTGTAATGTCGCTTTCTGTCAGTGCCGGATCGTCACCCTGTTTGCGGTCAAATGGGGCTTCCATATTGACGTTGTCATGATATTGCGTTGGCAGATCATCGAACTTCCGAATCACGCCATTCTTGCCGCGTGGGTACCATTTTTGCGGTTGCGTATCGCGCTGTGCATAGAAGCGTAAAACCTGTTCCAGACTATCGAATCCGCCATTGTGAAAAAACACTTTACGCGTGGCAACGTTGCGCAGGGACGGGGTTTTGAACAGGCCGCAATAGTCTGTTTTGTCGCGCAGATCGGTGCGGTCGGGGCCGCACAGGCCCATGTCGAAAAAGGCCGGATCGCGGTTGGCGGGAATGGTTTTGTTGCGCGGCACGCCGATGGCGATCAAGCCGTAATCAGTAAATTGCGGAAAAGCGCCATTCGGGCTGATCTCGCTGATGTGGCAGGCGGCGCAATTGCCTTTGGCCGGATCGTTGAAGAGGGCCAGACCGCGCAACTCCTGTTTGCTCAGCGCGATTTGATGGCGTAAAAAGGCGTCGTATTTGCTGTCGTAAGGATAAAAGTCTGCCGGGCTTTCCTGAAAAACTTCCAGGGCCATCAGCGCCGACTTGAATGCATTCTCTTGATTGTTAAAAATATCCGCGCCGAAGGTTTGCCGAAACTGGGCTGCGTAGGGGGATTTTTTGAGCTTGGCGACGACCTCGGCTGGCGTGGCGTTGGCCATTTCGTTGATCGCTAGCAACGGGATCCGCGCCTGATCGTGCGCCGACGATGCGCGCCCATCCCAATTGTGGCCACCGGTCGGACCGGCATCGATGCTGTCGTCGCCATCGTTTTCATGGAAATGTTCGGTAAATGCCGGGACGGTTTGCAGATAACGCAGGGAGGGGACGGCGCGGGTGCCTAAGGTTTTCATTTTTTTGCCGCCTAATTGCACCGCCAGATTATTCGGCGGGCCGAACGCGTGCGCCGGGCTGTGGCAACTAGCGCAAGATATGTTGCCGGAGCCGGATAGGGATGGATCGAAAAACATGCTGCGACCTAGCGCGGTCATGGCGGCTGAGGACGGTTGTTTGCTGGGCGTGGGGGCGTAGGCTGCGCCGCGCCAGGCGGGTGTTGGTGCGTTGTCGGTGGACTCGGTGATTGCTGCTGTGGCGCTGTGCATGCCGAGTAGGACGATGCCGTGCAGTAATTGGGTCGCCAGCGATTTGAATAAGGATGTTGTGGCGTTTTTTTGCATGGTGGTCAGCAAGCTAGCATGTGTGTATGACTGAGCGATGACGTATTACGCTCGGAGTATTGCGTTGGATGAGGGGATTTTATGCGCATATTGTTGCCCCGGGACTATGCTGTTTCATACGGTTGACATATTCTGGGCATAGCATCGCAATTTTGCCGTTTTGGCGGCGTTTTGGAGAATTTATGAATAATAAAAATGCGTTTCAGAAACGCAAGCTGTTACCGCTGATGGCGGCAATATCGTTGGCATTGACTGCTTGTAGCGGTTTGCCTCCGGTCAACAATGCCAGGGCGCTAAGCAACATCGATAACATCAACAACGTCGTCGTGATCTTTGCCGAAAACCGTGGCTTCGATAATTTATACGGTTTGTATCCCGGTGCCGATGGCATACCGGGCGTCAATCCGACTTCACGCTCGGCCTATGTTGCGCAAAAAGATTTCGATGGCAATGTTTTGCCGGTCTTGCCGCCGACCTGGGGTGGGATGACGTCGGCTGGGCAAAGTCATGTGATTACGCAATCGCAGTCAGCCGGTTTGCCTAACCAGCCGTTTGAGATTGATGCCGCGAATAGTCCGGTGCATATGGATCAGGCCGAAGTAACGCGTGATCTGGTGCATCGTTTTTACAATAATCAGATGCAAATCGATGGCGGCAAAAACGATCATTTTGCGGCGTATTCCGACGCTGGGGCCCTCAGCATGGGCTATTACGATGGCAGCAAAATGCAGCTATGGAAAATCGCCAGCCAATATACCTTGGCCGATCGTTTTTTCATGGGCGCATTTGGCGGGTCTTTCCTCAATCATCAATATCTGATTTGCGCTTGCGCACCGACGTATCCGAATGCAGATGCGGCGACCTCACCCGCCAAGGGCAGTATTTCGGCCATTGATGTCGATGCCAATGGGAAGCTAATACGGCTCACGCCCGGGACCGGTAACCCGGCCTCAGTGTTGAGCGGCGCGCCGGTGTATCTGCGTGACAGCACGCTCACGCCCAAGGATGCGTCGGGGATGTTTTATGCGGTCAATACTATGCAGCCGCTGTATCAGCCGAGCGGGAATGCGGTCGGTGCGAATGCGGCGTATGCCGACGCAGGCAAAGCGACGACTTTGCCTGCGCAAACGCAGACCACTATCGGCGACGCGTTGTCTGCCAAGGGCGTCGATTGGGCCTGGTATTCGGGGGGCTGGAACGCGGCGTTGGCCGATGCGTCGAACGCGCCTCGTAAGGTGATCTATGCGGGTAAAACGCAGTTTCAGACGCATCATCAGCCGTTTAATTATTACGGACGTTTCGATCCGGCGACGTCGGCTGGCGCTGCGCAACGGGCCGCGCATCTGAAGGATTTTGATGCGTCGTTTTTGCAGGATGCGGCGGCGGGAACATTACCACCGGTGGCGTTTTATAAGCCGCAAGGTAATCTGAATCAGCATGCGGGGTATGCCAGCGTGGCTGATGGGGATGCGCATATTGCGGATGTAATTGCTCGGTTGCAAGCTAGTCCGCAGTGGAAGCACATGCTTATTGTGGTGACCTATGATGAAAATGGCGGGTTTTGGGATCATGTTGCGCCACCTGAGGGTGACCGTTGGGGGCCGGGGACACGGTTGCCTGCGATATTGATCTCGCCGTATGTGCGGAAGGGGTTTGTGGATCATACGCAGTACGATACCGGGTCGATTTTGCGGTTTATTACGCGGCGCTTTGGGTTGGTGGAGTTGGAGGGGCTGGTTGAACGCGATAAGGGGTTGGTGGCGCATGGGGAATGGGGATGGGGGATTTGAGTGGGGCGTTGATGTTGGTGCCGCAGGAGTAGGGTGTGGTTGTTTTGGTCGTTGGTTGTTGAAACGGTAGCTACTCCGTGGAGGCTTGCCTGTGGTAGACCGGCGGCTAGTCCCTTTGAGCCTGTAAAAGAATGTGTGTAACTGCCCATCCTTGATGCCTTGGCGGGTAAAGCCATTGATGGGCAATTTTTATGGATCACGATAAATTTCATCCCCCCACTCCTGATTTCCCGATAATCAATCTTGGCATAACCAAGAATGTTTACTCTGTACGTCATTGCCGGTTTTCCTGCTCCGTCTCAGCAAAAAACACATCGGCATTGTGCCGATGTGTTGTATTTGGCAGGAGAACTTTGAGGTGTTATTGCCATAAGGAAATAACTTTGCGTTTTGCCAGCCACTAAACACCTGACGTTTTGTAATTTAGCGTGAACAATTCTGATGGATTGTTTAGAATCCGGCTTACGAATTCATTCAATCGCTTCAGATAACATCAGTTGGGACCATGACGGTCTGGCTGTCATCGGTAAAATGCCTAAAAAAACAATGCAATTGAATCGGTCTCTGACGCAACGAGCACGCGCACGGCGCAAGACTGTGATGGGTATTGCGGTCTCGATTTTGCTGCATATTGGCCTGTTTGCGCTGTTGTGGTCTCAGATTGATGAAGTGCGTCCGCCTGTGACGGCACCTGCGAACAAAGATCCGGCACCGTTGGTAGTGACTTTTTTAAAGCCGCCGCCGACCCCTTCTACGGCGATTTCTGTGCCACCACCGAAGTCTACCCAGCCGCCTAAGCCGGTGGTGCGTCCTCCTAAAGCCGCAAAACCGCCACCGCCTAAAGTTGTCGTGCGCCGTCCGGCAAAGCCGATGGCTACGATACCCATTTCACCTGCGCCGTCACCATTGCAGGCAACTGCGCCGGAGATCAAGCCTGCACCGCCAGAGATGGATATGAGCAGCATGCTCAATGCTGCGCGTGAACGCAGGCGGGCTGAGGCGGAAGCCGAGGGGCGTCCCGATCCTGATCCGGGTGCAGTGCAAGCCAATAAAGGCCCGGCTGACAATGCGATTGCCAAGGCGAATATCCAGTTTCTGAATCAACAAAGCGAGGGCGGCGGCGGGGTATTTCAGATCATGAATAAAGGGCCGCGGATTGCGCAGTATGCGTTTCGCGGCTGGGGCGGGACGGCGCGGGAAAATCGACGGCAGTTAATTACGGTCGATGCGGGCGTTGATGGCGACGTCAATGCTGCCATCATCAAGAGCATGATTGCGCTCATCCGGAAGCGCTATCCGGGTAATTTTTCGTGGGATTCGCAACGTCTGGGACGGGTGGTTGAGCTCTCTGCACGCGAAACGGATGGCGCGGCGTTGCAGGCGTTTTTGATGCGTGAGTTTTTTGGCGGATCTTGATGGGAGCTACTTCAGGCTCCTGGTCACGTCATTTAATCAAACGTAATACCTGACGAAAAGCTGGATGTTCGCTGTGGCCTGTCCATTCGTAGGCCACCATCTCCACGGTAACCAATTCTGCGCCTGCTTGTTGCAGGCGCGTCAATGCTGTCTCGCGGTCGCTTTGGTGGCGTGAACCGACAGCGTCAACCACAATTCTGACTACGTAATCAAGTGCCAGCAATCCGAGTGCGGTTTGCAACACGCAGATATGCGCTTCGCAACCAGCGATGATGAGTTCTCGCCTGTTCTTTGGCAGCGCATCGGGCAAGCCGTCGGTACAGGCATTGAAATGCACTTTGCTGATGGTTTTCTCGCACAATTGCTGGATGGCCGCTTCTGTACCGCCTAATTTGACGGGACTTTGCTCGGTGCCGATGATCGGTACGCTGAATAATTTGGCGATGTGGCCTAGCCGTACTGCTTGTGCGGTGACCTGATAGCCCTGAGATATCGCGGGCATTAAGCGGGATTGAAAATCGATGAGCAGCAGGGTGGATTGTTCGGCATCGATGCGCATGGCGGGCTCCTGTTTTGGCTGTGTCTGTCTTGGGCAGTATGCGCCGATAGCTCGCCATCAACTCACAGGAACTAAAAAATCGCACTTGTTGATGTTGCTGTCAGATTGTCAGCATTGCCAGTAGAATAAAAAACACCACTTGATCGAATCGCCGACGTTTGGTTGTGCGGCGTATTCAATTCATCTTCTTGTCATTTTCCCTGTTTCACTTTCTACGGAGAAGCGATGTTTCCAACTGAAAAATTCACTGATCCGCAAGCCGCCGTTGAGCGGGTGTGCGCAATCTACGACCACAACACCGCGTTATTGCGCGAGGCTTTTAAGCGGTTTTCGAGCGGTGAGGTTTTGCCCGGACGCGTGCGCGCTTGTTATCCGTTTGTGCGTATTACGACTGAAATCAATACTCGGGCCGATACCCGTCAATCATTCGGTTTTGTGGCCGGTCCCGGGGTCTATCAGGCCACGCTGACGCGTCCGTCCTTATTTAGCAATTATCTGGTCAGTCAATTCAAATTGTTACGCGACAATCACGACGTGCCGCTGGAAATTGGCGTCAGTGAGTTGCCGATTCCGGTGCATTTTGCGTTTTCTGAAGGGATCCATGTTGAGGGCAATCTGGACCCGGAACATCTGCGCCATCTGCCGGATATTTTTGACTTGCCTGATCTGGCGGCGATGGATGACCGGATCGCTAACGGGACCTATCAGGAGCAGCCGGGCGAACCGCATCCGCTGGCCTTGTTCACCGCGCCGCGTATCGATTATTCGCTGCATCGTTTGAAGCATTACACGGCAACGTCGCCGGACCGTTTTCAGCGGTACGTGTTGTTTACTAACTATGCGTTTTATGTGGATGAATTTATCCGCATGGGACGCGAGTTGATGCAGGCCACCAGCGACCCTGAGGAGCGTACATATCGCCAGCAATACACCGCGTTTGTCGAGCCGGGCGATCTGACAACGTGGAATGCGAATCTGGATGACTTGCCGACAGACCGGGCGATCACCGGTATCGCGCCTGCACGTCAACCGCAAATGCCGGCTTACCATTTGCAGCGCGCCGATGGTACTGGCATTACGTTGGTGAATATTGGAGTCGGTCCGTCTAACGCGAAAACGATTACTGATCACGTCGCTGTTTTGCGTCCGCATGGCTGGATTATGTTGGGGCATTGCGCGGGTTTGGCGGCGTCGCAGCGGATGGGCGATTACGTGCTGGCGCATGCGTATGTGCGTGACGATCATGTACTGGATGATGATTTGCCGTTGTGGGTGCCGATCCCGGCGTTAGCTGAAGTGCAGTTGGCGTTGCAGGATGCGGTGGCGCATATCACGCAGTTGGAAGGCTATGAGCTTAAGCGCATTATGCGCACCGGCACTGTGGCCTCGGTCGATGATAGAAACTGGGAGTTGCGCGACCATCGCGTGCCGTTGTTGCGCTTTAATCAGAGCCGCACTATCGCGCTCGATATGGAAAGTGCGACGGTGGCGGCGAATGGTTTCCGATTCCGGGTGCCGTATGGGACGTTGTTATGTGTGTCCGATAAACCGTTGCACGGCGAAATAAAATTGCCGGGAATGGCGAATCGGTTTTATGAACAGCGTGTGAATCAGCATCTTAAAATCGGGATCAGGGCGTTGGAATTGTTGCGTCATCAAGGCGTTGAGCAAATCCATAGTCGTAAGTTGCGTAGTTTTAGTGAGCCGGCATTTCGATAAATGATTCTTCTATTTGAAAAAGGAGCGCTGATGCAATATCGGCATTTTAAAGGCGGTATTTACGACCTGATTTGTGAGGCCACGCTGGAGTCTGATCCGACGGTGACGATGATGGTGTATCGCGCTGCTAATGGCACGATCTGGACGCGGCCTCGCCATGTTTTTTTTGAAAAAATCGAACACGACGGAAAAATAACGCAGCGTTTTGTAGCGATGGATGGCGGGAAATAATGCACGTCAATATCCTGACAAATTATCTTGTCAGGATATTGATTAACAGGCATTTTTACTTGCCAAAATGCGGTATAAATTTTCTATTTCTCTATGTGTTAACAAGCTGTCAGCGTTGTTGGTCGGTAAATTATAATTCGCCCATTTTCATATTTTTGCAGCAGTTATCGGACACAGTGCCGTAGTGGCAAAGTAGACTAGCGCCCGGTTGGTCTGGTCACAAATATGTTCTGCAATTGGAATAATGATAGGCTTGCAACATGCTTAAAGTGCATTGAGTATGCCTATGATATTGGCGATCAAATCACGCGTTCAACAGAGTATCAACAGAGCACAAGTAGCCATGCCCCAAGAAAAACCTCACAACTCACTACACGGAATCACGCTTGAAAACATCTTGATTGCACTAGTCGATCACTACGGCTGGGAGCGATTACTTCGCGCTTGTCGATTATCGAACAGATGCAAGAGGGTACTGACGTATTACTAG
>NZ_JBRIIQ010000058.1:0-26560 GCF_052976905.1 Glaciimonas sp. GG7
TTTTTTTTTTTTTTTTTTTTTTTTTTTTTTTTTTTTTTTTTTTTTTTTTTTTTTGCCTTTTTTTATAATTTCGTCATTGTTTCAAGTTCTAACTCAACCTTTAACCTCAGGATTAAGCAGATTTGGCGGCAATCCCCATGCGCCCTCTTTCCCCGGCAATAATGCCGCCAGCAAATTATCCGCAGCACACGCCGCCATTGCACGCCGGGTTGGTTCCGAAGCACTGGCGATATGGGGCGTAAGAACGACGTTGGACAAAGTCAGAAAATCGGGGTGCAAGGCCGGTTCATTCTCAAACACGTCCAAACCAGCAGCGGCAATTTTGCGATCGCGCAATGCGGCAATCAGCGCTGCGTCGTCCACAATTCCACCGCGCGCCAGATTCACAAGCGTCGCGCCCGGCTTCATCATTACTAGCTCTTTGGCAGCGATGGTGTGATGCGACTCTTTCGAATAAGGCAACACCAGAATCACGTGATCGGCCTGACGTAGCAATTCTTCCTTGCTGACAAAACGCGCATTATTCGCACGCGCTTCCAGTTCTGGTGCCAAACGTGAGCGATTATGATAAATAACCTGCATGTCAAAACCGGTTGAGCGTCTCGCAATCGCCTGCCCGATACGCCCCATACCAATCACGCCAAGCGTCGCGCCATGCACATCGGCTCCCAAAAAACTATCGAAACGCCATTGCTTCCAATGCCCGGCCCGCAGCCAATGTTCGGACTCCGTGATGCGGCGCGCCGTCGCCATTAACAGCGCCCAGCCAAAATCAGCCGTAGTTTCGTTGAGCACGTCCGGCGTATTGGTCACCATGACACCAGCTTTAGTGGCCGCTGCGACGTCGATATTGTTGTAGCCGACAGCCTGATTACACACCGCCTTCAATCGTGGACAAGCACTCAGCAAAGCGGCTGAAATTGGTTCGCTCGAGGTAGCAATGACGCCATCCTTATCCTGCAATTTTTCGATCAACTCAGCGGCGCTGAAAATGTGGTCGTCCTGATTCGATTCGACCTCAAAACACTGTTCCAAGCGGCTGATGACTTCTGGAAAAATGGCGCGGGCGAGCAGGATTTTAGGTTTGTTCAGAGTACTCACAATGTCAACGCCCTTAATTTATATACGCTTAAGTAAGGCCACATAATTGTTTAGACTAGGCACCCCGACGCAGACAGTACAACTGTACGGCAAGGAGGGGTAACGACGTATAAACGATTATGCGGTTTTACTTATGCGCGAAAGAAAATGAAACTCATGATAGCGAATAATGGCAGTAATACCACACACGCCCACGCCATATAACCAAAGAAAGATGGCATTTTGATTCCACGCTCTTCCGCAATCGCCTTGACCATCAGATTAGGCGCATTCCCGATGTAACTGTTGGCACCCATAAATACTGCACCGCAGGAGATCGCCGCCAGGGTTGCTGCAAGCCTGCCCATCAATTCGACCGCATCGCCCGAAGCGGTATTAAAGAACACCAGATAAGTGGGCGCGTTGTCGAGGAAGGATGACAATATTCCGGTTACCCAGAAATACATCATGTTATTCGGCTGGCCATCAGGACCGGTCACCGCTGCAACAATGGCACCAAACG
Source organism: Glaciimonas sp. GG7 (assembly GCF_052976905.1). Taxonomy (NCBI): domain Bacteria; kingdom Pseudomonadati; phylum Pseudomonadota; class Betaproteobacteria; order Burkholderiales; family Oxalobacteraceae; genus Glaciimonas; species Glaciimonas sp. GG7. The sequence goes on from NZ_JBRIIQ010000058.1 coordinate 1,604, forward strand.
GGCCATGTACGCCAACTTTCAGCATGGCGATGACGGGCGCGATGGTGACAAAAATGGCGGCAAACAATTTACCCACTTCTAGCATCGGCTCCCAAGTGAAGTTATTGCCTTCCCGGGCAATTTTTGGCGTCATCCACAGCGATATTGCGATGACAACTAACAACAGACCATCGCGCATCAAATTCTGTAACTCGACTGGCGTGCCGTAAATATTGTAAGTAACACCGGACTTCCATAAGCCGCTCATCAACACCAGCGCGATGACAACGCCCAACAGGATGAAATTGAATTTACCTTCAAACCGTAATTTCGGATCATCGGGAGTGGGATCTTGCTTTGCCGGGAGTTGTTCTTCACGATGATTGAAATAATAGCGATCCAGAAAGTAAAAAATTACCAGCAACGAACCCCACATAAACATGGTTTCGGAGAAGATATTTTTAAACGTCCAGGAAAAATCAACGCCTTTCAGAAAGCCCAGAAACAATGGCGGGTCCCCCAGCGGCGTTAGCGCGCCACCAGCATTTGCAACAAGAAAAATGAAAAACACAACGATGTGAACGGCATGTTTGCGATTGTCATTGGCGCGAATCAATGGCCGAATCAGCAACATTGACGCACCGGTAGTCCCCATTAAACTCGCCAGCACAGTGCCCAGCGCCAGCAAACCGGTATTGAGCGCTGGTGTGCCGTGCAAATTGCCGCGCAAACAGATGCCACCGGCCACAACGAACAAGGCGGTGAGCAAAATAATAAAAGGGAAATATTCGGCCATGAAGGCGTGCACCACACTGGCAGCAGCCAACGGTACGCCAAACCAGATCACACACGGAACCAGAAACGCCACCGACCAGCCGAGGGCGATTTTGCCAAAATGATGATGCCAAAATCCCGGCATCAGCAATGGCCCCATTGCTATCGAAACAAGTAAGCCCATGAACGGAAGGCCCCACCAAACGGATAATTGCGTACCGTCAAGGTCAGCGGCTTGGGCCGCCAGGGGAAGGAAAATGGCCAGCGTGAAGAGGATTTTTTTAAGCAACGGGTTCTTTCGAATCAGATAAAAAGTGCGCTATTTTAAGCTGCATGAAACAGAGAGCTCAAGCAGTTATTGCCGCGAGTCAACTACGATTAATCCTAATTTGACAGCGGCCTGCCAATTTAGGCCACTGGACCGATTTCGAACACTTGCCGTAAATAATTCACATAGGCCTCGTCATCACACATATTTTTCGACGGTGTATCCGATAATTTGGCGACCGGCTGATCATTGCACCGCACCATCTTCATGACGATTTGCAGCGGCGTATACCCCAAATCGTTGGTCAAATTGGTCCCCACGCCGAAGGCGACCCGCGCCCGATCTTTGAACCGTAAGTACAACGCTGTCACTTTGCCAAAATCAAGACTGTCGGAAAATACCAGCGTCTTGGTCGCCGGATCAACCCGCATATCCTGAAATTGCTGAATCAGGCGCTCACCCCATATAAATGGATCACCGGAGTCATGGCGTGCGCCATCGAATAATTTACAAAAATACATATCGAAATCGCGCAGGAAAGCCCCCATGCCATACACATCCGATAACGCAATGCCCAGATCGCCGCGGTATTCTTTGGCCCACATTTCAAACGCATAAATCTGTGAATCGCGCAGACGCGGCCCGAGCGCCTGGCAGGCCTGCAAATATTCATGCGCCATGGTTCCCAGTGGCGTGAGGCCGTATTGCATGGCGAAATAGACGTTGGATGTGCCAGCCAGATGGTCGGCAAAATCGCGCTGCATAGTCTGGATGACTTCTTCATGCCAACTCCGGGAAAAGCGTCGGCGCGTACCGTAATCGGCAACCTTGCAGCCAACCATCGCCGGATCATCGCGGATCAGGCCCAGTTTGTTGTGTAAACGCCTGCGCCCTTCTGCAATATCCGGGGTCTTTTGGGTAGCGCGAAAAAACACTTCATTGACAATCGCCAGCACCGGCACCTCAAACAAGATCGTATGAAGCCACGGGCCTTGCACCAGAATATCGATTTCGCCGTTGTTGGCAGCAGAAGCCTGCACAGTAATGTATTTTTGCTGAAGATGAAACAAACTTAGAAAATCGACAAAGTCGCTTTTAATGAAACGCAAGCTACGCAGATAGGTCAGCTCCTCATCTTGAAACCGCAATCGACACAAGCCGGCAATTTCATCGCGAATTTCATCGACATACGGAGTCAAATCGATACCGCTATTCCTACACTTGTAACGATATTCAACCTGAGCGGCGGGAAAATGATGCAAGACCACCTGCATCATGGTGAATTTATAGAGATCGGTATCAAGCAAGGAGCGAATAATCATGGGCAATTTTCAAAAAATTCAGGGATAACTGGAGAGTTCAGTCTCAATCACAGGTGGCGGCGATTTCTTTCTGTCCGGCTCAAAAAAACACCAGACAACTTGCGGCCAACGCGACTGAATGTCGGCTTCAATCTGATTGATCGCATCGACTAAGGCCACATCAGACGGCAATGGTCGCATCTCGGCTTGGACCGCAATCATGACCTGATGTCCCCATTGCAGCGAAATAAAATTGATCACGCTGTCAACATCAGGATGGGCTTCAATATGCGTCTTGATGGCGGCGTGTAATTCAGGCGCAGCGGATTCACCGGTCACCATCGCCTTAACTTCCCGAACCACCATTACCGCCACGATCATCAGCAACACCCCGACCGCAATCGATCCGCAGGCATCCCAGAGCGGATTGCCGGTGACGACTGTCAGGACCACGGCGACAAACGCCAGCGCCAAACCAGCCAAGGCAGCAATATCTTCGCCAGCGACGACCATTAATTCGGATTGACGGGTTTCGCGAAACCATCTGAAAAATGATTTTCCGTGCGAAATTTTGCGGATTTCAAGCATCGCACCACGCAGCGACAATGCTTCGAGCACTACTGAAATACCCAGCACGCCTAGCGCGACCCAGGGATGATTAATCGGTTCAGGATTGTTGAAATGCTTGATCCCCTCCATCACTGAGAATGCCCCACCGACAAAAAACAAGAGGATGGCCACCATCAGGGCCCAGAAATACACCACTCGCGCATAGCCCATCGGATGCGTGGCATTGACAGGCTTAGTAGATTCTTTGAGCCCGATCAGCAAAAAAACCTGATTCACGCAATCGGCCAACGAGTGAATCGCCTCAGCCAGCATCGCGCCGGACCCGGTTAAGGCCGCCGCAATAAATTTCGCCAAGGCAATGCCGCCATTTGCGCCCAGCGCGTAAAAAATCGCCTTGGTCGAGCCTTCGCTGTGGGTTGCCATGATGTTGATGACGCTCGCGTGATAGCTAAAAGTTGACACATTAGCTAATTTAATGGCTAGACGCAACTGACATCTCGGTTATTTATACACGCTCAATAAGCACGCTCAAACATGCGGAAAAGAAAGAAAAATAACGGTCATTGAGGCGCAAATATTCCGACATTTCGATCCTTAGCAGATTTGTGAATTTGCTTATTTGAATTCTATATAACCGCTGTTTGTAGGAAGGCCCGAATTAACTTAAAATACACTGCTTTACAACTAACAGCGGCTCAAGATTATGCGTAAATGATTTTGCTGACATTCAGTGTAGTCATATCAACGCGAGACCGCTTCAAGCAATACTATATTTACAGATAGGACTGTTGTTATGACCCACGTTGTGACCGAATCATGCATCGAATGTCGCTACACCGATTGCGTCGATGTTTGCCCGGTTGATTGCTTCCGCAAAGGCCCGAATTTTTTATCCATCGACCCTGATGAGTGCATTGATTGCGCCGTTTGTGTCGCCGAATGTCCGGTCAATGCGATCTATGCCGAAGAAGACGTCCCCGCAGACCAGCAGGAATTCATCAAACTCAATGTAGACCTTGCCCGTTTCTGGCCCTCCATTACCAAAACAGTTCCGCCGCTGCCGCAAGCTGATGAATTTAAAGACGTTGTCGTAAAACTGCACTTACTCCAGCGCTAATCGCTGGCAGCACATTCTGTGCAGCAAACATTTAAGGCTATCGTCATTGCAGTAGTGACGATAGCCGACTCACACCAGACAGGAATCAGACAGTCGTATGGACACAAGCGCCAAAATGGATGCATCTACCCTACTCGTCATTAACAATAGCAATAACGCACCGATAGAAGCCGATGCCGTCATTATCGGTGCCGGTCCGGTCGGCCTGTTTCAGGTATTCGAACTCGGCTTGCTTGAGATCAAAGCGCACGTCATCGACTCACTTCCAGTGGTCGGCGGTCAATGCGTTGAACTCTATCCAGACAAGCCGATTTACGATATCCCGGCGGTACCGGTCTGTACAGGCCAGGAACTAACCGACAACCTGTTAAAGCAAATCGCCCCGTTTGATCCGACTTTCCATTTAAGCCAGGAAGTCACCGTGGTCGAGCGTCGTGAAGACAACCGCTTTAATGTGGAAACCTCCGCCGGTACGCGCTTTATCACCAAGACCATCTTTATCGCCGCTGGCGTGGGCTCCTTCCAGCCACGCACAATCAAGAGCGATGGCATTGATGTGTTCAACGATACCCAATTGTTCTACCGCGTCAAAGACCCGCTGCAATTCCACGGCAAAAACTTAGTCATTTGCGGTGGCGGCGATTCAGCACTGGATTGGGCCTTGAATCTGGTCGGCAAAGCAGAGTCCGTTGTACTGCTGCATCGTCGCGAAGACTTCCGTGCAGCCCCGGCCTCTGTTGCCAAGATGAAGCAGCTTTGCGATGAATACGAGATGCAATTTTTGGTCGGCCAGGTCACCGGTCATGAAGTCAAAGACGGCAAGCTGGCAGAAATTAAAGTGACGGGTCCCGACGGTGTTACGCGTCGTTTGCCGCTCGATACCTTGCTGGTTTTCTTTGGCCTGTCGCCTAAACTCGGCCCTATCGCCGAATGGAGCCTGGACATCGAACGCAAGCAATTAAAAGTCGTCGATACCGAGAAGTTTGAAACCAATATCCCGGGCATTTTTGCTGTTGGCGATATCAACACTTATCCGGGCAAGAAAAAACTGATCCTGTCAGGTTTTCACGAAGCTGCACTGGCTGCGTTTGGTGCTGCTCCATATATCTTCCCGGACAAGAAGATACACATGCAATACACCACGACCTCGCCTAAGCTGCATAAGATTTTAGGTGTTGAGTCGCCAGTATTCGATTAAAAGTAATCCTGTAAAACTATAAAAACCGCCAAGGCATACAGTCTTGGCGGTTTTTTTATTGGCGATGCTCATTAAAAAACCGCCCGGTATGCATACGCACACAGGGCGGTTTCTACAATTACTTATTAAGCTGCCGGCGTTGCAGGAGCAACTTCACCAGCTTCTTGTGCAGCTTTCATCGACAATTTCAAACGGCCACGGTCATCGGTTTCCAGAACCTTGACTTTGACGATTTGGCCTTCTTTCAGATAGTCAGCGACCGCATTGACGCGCTCGTTAGCGATCTGACTGATGTGCAGCAAACCATCTTTACCTGGCAAGACCTGAACGATTGCGCCGAAGTCCAGCAGCTTCAGAACAGTGCCTTCGTAGATTTTGCCAACTTCAACAGAAGCTGTCAGTTCTTCGATACGGCGTTTGGCTTCCTGACCAGCAGCAGCGTCCACTGAAGCGATAGTCACAACGCCTTCATCGCTGATGTCGATTTGCGTACCAGTTTCTTCTGTCAGAGCACGAATGACCGCACCGCCTTTACCGATCACGTCACGGATTTTTTCCGGATTGATCTTGACCGTGATCAGACGTGGTGCAAAGTCTGACAATTCAGATTTAGTGCCACTTGGAACTGCTTTTTCCATCTCGCCAATGATATGGAAACGGCCGACTTTAGCTTGTGCTAAAGCGACTTGCATGATTTCCTTGGTGATACCCTGGATTTTGATATCCATTTGCAGCGCAGTAATACCGTTGGTTGTACCGGCGACTTTAAAGTCCATATCGCCCAGGTGATCTTCATCACCCAGAATATCGGTCAAGACCGCAAATTTGCCACCATCTTTGATCAAACCCATAGCGATACCAGCAACGTGACCTTGCATCGGCACACCAGCATCCATCAACGCTAAGCAACCGCCGCAGACCGAAGCCATCGACGATGAACCGTTAGACTCGGTAATTTCCGACACCAGACGTACTGAATAACTAAAATCTTCCGCTGCTGGCAATGCAGCAAGCAACGCACGCTTCGCCAGACGACCGTGGCCGATTTCACGACGCTTAGGTGTACCGACACGACCAGTTTCGCCAGTGGCGAACGGAGGCATGTTGTAATGCAGCATGAAGCGATCCGAGTACTCACCCATCAACGCATCAATTTTTTGCTCATCACGGGCAGTACCCAGAGTAGCAATCACCAAAGCTTGTGTTTCACCGCGTGTGAACAATGCCGAACCGTGGGTACGTGGCAGAACGCCGGTACGAATCGTAATCGGACGCACAGTGCGTGTGTCGCGACCATCGATACGCGGCTCGCCATCCAGAATTTGCGAGCGAACAATCTTGGCTTCCAGATCGAAAATGATGTTGCCAACTTCCGAGCTATCCGGCGCAGGCATATTGTTATCAGCCGCAACACCGGCCAAGGCAACATGCACTTTGCTCACAGCATCTTTGAGCTGAGCGGTACGGGCTTGCTTATCTTTGGTTTGATACGCCAGACGCAGATCGGCTTCCGCAAAATGTGCAACGCTGGCGATCAGCGCTTCATTCTTTGGTGCCGGGCTCCAGACGATTTCTGGTTTGCCGCCATCACGGACCAAGTCATGAATCGCGTCGATAACCGCTTTCATCTGCTCGTGACCGAACACAATCGCACCCAACATCACTTCTTCTGACAATTGCTGTGCTTCGGACTCAACCATCAACACGGCAGCTTCAGTACCAGCAACAACCAGATCGAGCTTCGATGTCTTGAGTTGTGTCGTGGTCGGGTTCAGAACGTATTCACCGTTGATATAACCGACGCGTGCTGCACCGACCGGACCGGAGAACGGTACGCCAGAGACTGACAAGGCGGCAGACGCGCCGATCATTGCCGCGATATCCGGATCGATTTCAGGATTGACCGACAGTACGTGAATAATCACTTGTACTTCGTTCATGTAGCCTTCTGGGAACAGCGGACGGATCGGACGATCGATCAGACGCGATGTCAGTGTTTCTTTTTCCGAAGGACGGCCTTCGCGCTTGAAGAAACCGCCTGGGATACGACCAGCAGCGTAAGTCTTCTCGACATAATCAACAGTCAGCGGGAAAAAATCTTGACCTGGCTTAGCGTCTTTACGCGCAACTACAGTCGCCAGAATGACGGTATCTTCAATCGACACCAATACGGCACCTGAAGCTTGACGAGCGATTTCGCCCGTTTCCAACGTTACTTGATGTTGGCCATACTGGAAAGTCTTGGTAACTTTATTAAACACGGTAGTTCCTTTCTAATTAGCCGACAGATTTTCAGGCGCTGTCGTCCACCTCTCACCACAGACGGTTGCATCACCTCTTAACGAGTGTGAATGACCGCCTTCTTACAAAAACTCTGCTTTTACAATAGAACGTATGCACAGAAATACTATCCGCCAAAGCAAAAATGCCTGTATCAGGCTCTTTCGAGACTGACACAGGCATTTATCCCATCAATCGACCAACAGCGTGGTGACGAAGAATCGAAACAAAATATTGGCGATCGATGACAAGCCTATTATTTACGCAAGCCGAGTTTTTCGATCAGCGAGCGATAACGGCCAAGGTCTTTACTTTTCAGATAAGACAGCAGGCTTTTACGACGGTTAACCATCATGATCAAACCACGACGTGAGTGGTGATCCTTAGCGTGTGCTTTGAAGTGACCGTTAAGGTCGTTGATACGTGCTGTCAACAAAGCGACCTGCACTTCTGGCGAACCAGTATCATTTTGGGCACGTGCATTGTCAGCGACAATGGCGGCTTTAGCTGTTTTTTCGATAGTCATAATTATTACCTTTAACAAGCGGTGAACAGAGTGGAAAACCCCATACACCGTGAATATTCAATTAAAAAACTGGCCTAAATAGACCAGAGGCGCAGTATATAGCAAAATGCCCGTCGCTTCAAACACTTAACGTTGCGTCCTAAGTATCGATTACGTTATCAAACTAGCATACTAAAGATTGGAATCAAGATGAAAAACATCACCTCCGCCATTGCGATGACTTTACTGATCAGTCTTACCGGCTGCGCCATACCTGTCACCCCCGGCGAGCCTGAAACACAAGTCATCAGTCGGCTAGGAAAGCCCGACGCGACCTATCAAAATGGCAATGAACGTATCCTTGAATATGGGCATGGCGCATTCGGCCAAAGTACCTTCATGGCACATATCGGCCCCGATGGCCGTCTGATTTCTTATGAGCAAGTATTAACGCTGGCAAAATTCGCCACCATCAAAGTCGGACAAGCGAATAAAGACGACGTTTTGCGTACCATCGGCCACCCCGTTGACACGATCTTTTATGATCGCGTCAAGCTTGAGGGCTGGAATTATGGCTACAAGGAAAGCGGCGTCTGGAATTCGCTAATGACGGTCTACTTCGACCAGGACGGCATCGTTCGCAAGCTAGAAAATGGCCCGGACCCGCGTTTTGAACATTCGCGCTTCGGGCTGTGATCCAAGAATCAATCGACGTACGGCGCTAAACCATTGTCAGTTAAACGCAAAATCCGGCCGCAACGTCGCGCAAGTGCAATGTCATGCGTGACGATCACAAATGCGGTCCCCAGCGTTTCCGACAATTCCAGCATCAAATCAAAGGTCATCTGCGCCGTCGCCCGATCCAAGTTACCGGTCGGCTCGTCTGCCAGTACGCAGGCCGGTTGCGTCACCAGCGCCCGTGCCAACGCCACCCGCTGACGTTCGCCGCCCGACAACTCGCCCGGCACATGAATGACCCGCTTAGCCAAACCCACCCGCGACAAAATCGCATGCGCCTGCTCTTGCGCATCGCTGCGCTTCATGCGGCGGATCATCAACGGCATGGCAACGTTATCGAGCGCCGAGAACTCCGGCAGCAAATGATGAAACTGATACACAAAGCCCAGCGCGGTATTACGTAAGTCCCCACGGGCTTTTTCACCCAAATTGCTCAGATCCTTACCCAACAGCGTGACCTTACCCGTCGTCGGCGTATCCAACCCGCCCAATAAATGCAGCAGAGTTGACTTGCCTGAACCCGACGCGCCGACGATGGCGACTTGCTCGCCCTTGACCACATCAATATTGATATCACTCAACACCTTGACCGAGTAGTCGCCCTGGGTAAACGTTTTGCCCAAGCCGCGACTCGACAAGATAATCTCACGCATGTTTTGATCCTTGTTTTGATCATTAGAGGAATTATTCATAACGCAGCGCCTCCGCAGGTTTGACCCGTGCCGCCCACCAGCTCGGATACAAAGTCGCCACAAAAGCCAGTACCACCGCCACGCCACCGATCGTGTAGACATCCGGCCAACGCAAATCAGACGGCAGCTCACTGATCACATAAATACTCTTAGGCAAAAACTGCACATGCAGCAAATGCTCGATCGCCGGCACGATGACATCGATATTCAACGCTACCAGCACCCCAAAGCCCACCCCGAGCGCGGTGCCTATCAAGCCCACCAAGGCCCCCTGAATCATAAAAATTTTCATAATCGACCCGGGCGAAGCCCCCAGCGTGCGCAAAATGGCGATATCAGCCTGTTTCTCCGTCACAGTCATCACCAGTGTCGATACCAAATTAAAAGCCGCCACCGCAATGATCAACGTGAGGATGATAAACATCATCCGCTTCTCAGTCTTAACGGCAGCGAACCAATTACTGTTTTGCTGCGACCAATCGCGTAAATACAGATTAGGCGGCATCGTCTTAGCCAATTGCTGCGCCACTTCCGGCGCACGCAACATATCGGTAATGCGCAAACGCAAACCCGACGGCGCATTCAGGCGAAACATCTTTTCGGCATCTTCAACCTGAATAAACGCCAGCGAAGAGTCATATTCAAAATGCCCCGCCTCAAAAATTCCCACTACCGTAAATTGCTTGAGCCGTGGAATCACCCCCGCTGGCGTGACCTGCCCTTGCGGTGCCAACATCGTGACCTTGTCGCCGATCCCTGCATGCATGGCTTTTGCCAATTCAATACCAAGAACAATATTAAATTCGCCCGCTTTCAGATCATTAAAGTCACCTTTCTTAATCTGCCTGGCAACATCCGAGACTTTTGGCTCCTCAGAAGGCAACACGCCGCGAATGCCCACCCCGCGCACCTCGCCATCGCGCGTGAGCATGGCTTGCGCCTCGACATAAGGCGCAGCACCAATGACTTCCTTATTCTTAAAAGCCTCTTTGGCGACATCTTCCCAGTTCGGCATTTCACCCGAGGCGTCAAACACCTCAATGTGCGCCAATACCGACAACATCCGGTCCCGCACCTCTTTTTGAAACCCATTCATGACCGACAGCACCACGATCAGCGCCGCCACACCAAGGGCGATCCCGGCCATCGATATCAACGAAATAAAGGAAATAAAGCTATTGCGACCGCTACGCTTTCCGGCCCGCGTATAACGCATGCCGACTTGCCACTCAAACGGTAAATTTTTGAAAATACTCAATGTAAGGCTCCTGAAATCAGCCAGCAGTTTGCCATAATTCAATAGCCCTTATAGCGTTATGTCACCAAATCAAACACTTAATATCGAATGTTTAAAGTGGCTTTATACAAGTCATTCAAACGCGACTATATAAATCAATCATGTTTCTCCATGAAAGTCTTTGTAAATTATATTTCCCACAACAAGGGGTATCGTCACAATTCGACGGAACAGAAAGTCGCTGTCAAACACGTCAAGGATGACAAATCATTAAAATAGCGTAATAAAGTGATATCGGTAACGAATGTCACCAATAAGTAGAAACCCGTGTGCCGATCAACGGCAATTTCTTTTGCGTTTCAGGTAAAAAATGGAAACTAGCGTCTTTCTCAGAGTTGAATTCTTCTTATTAATCGCCTTCTCCATCGTCGTGCCAATCGGTATTTTTACCCTCATGCTGGCAAAGCGCGCTATTTCCCGCATCACTGTATTTATATTTTCTCTGGCCTTGATTGTACTTGCAGGCATCAATGTCATTTTATTAAGACAATTAGCGCATTTGGCGACATTAACCACCTCGACCTTAGACAGCCACGTATTTTCTTCTGAGATTTCGATCATGCTTTACCTTTTACCGGCGGTATTAGCCGGTATCGGGGTTAACGTGATTTCACATTTGCTCATCGCCCATCTCAAGCACGCAGAAGAGCAATTCGATGAAAATCGCGTCAATAACTCGGTTTAACCGTGAAAATACGACAGCGAATTTATGCGCTACCGCCCTCACGCAACGTCTTAATCAACAAATCGGCAGTGATATCGCCGCCAAACTCTCTATAACCACGTTGATAGATAAGCGCCCCTATCGCCAACATCCGAAACAGCTCATCCTCATCTAATTTGTAGGAAATTTTAGCAATTTCTGTTGCCAACATATCAATCAAATCGTCATAAGTAGCCAATGGTGCCTGACGACTTGTACGACGCCACATCTCGATGATTTGCTCTGGCTTCATAGTTTCCTCCTCAAGAATAATCAGTATAGAAAATTTAGCGGAATTCGCCAGATCCCCCGCCCCGAGATACCCTACAATTCGGCATGAATTCTCTCGACATACTCTTACCCTTTGGCCTGCCTCCGGCTGAACTAGCACGCGACATACTGCGCGAATTAAACCTGCCAGCGCTTGCCCGACTAACCGCCCGTGCCAAGGCCGGTAGTCAACAACACCAGCTTCTCGACGAATTCGCCCGGGCGCTGCCGCATGAAAACTGGCTCTCCCAACGCTTGGGCCTGAGCCGCCCGGACAGTCCCAACACCAGTCCACCGATTGCGCCCGCCCTGATGCGCACGTTCGGTCTGAACGCTGACGAAGGCCATTGGTTCATCCTGCACCCGGCGCACATCCATGTCGCCCGCGACCATTTAGTACTGACCGACATTCGCCAGATCACGCTCTCAGAGATCGAATCGCGCACGCTATTCGACGACGTTAAGCCACTTTTTGACGAAGATGGCCGAATATTACTCTACGGCGACGCCAACACCTGGTTCATACGCGCCGATGACTGGCAACACTTGCACACCTCCACGCCAGACGCCGCCTGCGGTCACAATATCGATATCTGGATGCCGCATGGCGACAGCGCACGCGCATGGCGCAAGCTGCAAAATGAAGTCCAGATGCAATGGTTTGAAAACCCCCTCAACGAACAACGCGCAGTAGCGCGCATGCAGGCAGTCAACGCACTATGGCTATGGGGCGGCGGCGCAATTGATCCGGCCAATACGCCAGCACCAAGTTATAGCCACACGTTTAATCTGCAAGGCTGGACAAGCGCCTTCGGTCAACTTACACAGACCAACCTGCATTGCGCAGCCGAAGAACTCATCGCCACACCCGGCGCACGCGGCTTTTTATTGCTCGACAACCTGATCGCCCCAGCCCTGACCGGCGAATGGTCAGAATGGATCGTCCAATTACAAACAATGGAGCGCGACTGGTTTGCCCCCCTTTTGCACGCCCTGCAAACCGGCAAACTAAAGCAACTTACCCTCACGCTGACCGACAACACCCGGATCACAGAACTGACCGCAACCCCGCTCTCGCTAAAAAAATTCTGGATAAAACCGTCGCTCACCAAAACACTCACCGATCACACCATGCAAGCAACAACGCCGGAGGCCAGCCAATGACGCGCATCACCACCCGCCCATACCCGTTTCGCGATTCAGAACGTTTGCGCCAAAGCGGCATTCATCCGGTCCTGGCCCGCGTCTACACCGCCCGCGGCCTGCTCGATGTCAAAGAATTGGAAAGCGAGCTCAACGCCCTGCATCCCCCTGGCGGTTTACTACAGATAGAGGCCGCCGCCAGCTTTCTGGCCGACGCCATCGCCGCCAACAAAAAAATGGTCATCGTGGCCGACTACGATTGCGACGGTGCCACCGCCTGCGCCGTCGGTCTGCGCGGCCTGCGCTTGCTGGGCGCACAGGTCGATTTCATCGTCCCCAATCGGTTCGAATACGGCTACGGCCTGACCCCCGAAATCGTCGAACTCACCGTGCGTGAAAAAAATCCCGACATCATCGTCACCGTCGACAACGGCATCGCCAGCATCGACGGCGTGGCCGAAGCCAACCGGCGCGGCATCGAAGTCGTCGTCACCGACCATCATTTACCCGCCGACACCCTCCCCGCAGCACGCGTCATCGTCAACCCCAACCAGCCCGACTGCAACTTCCCCAGCAAAAATCTGGCAGGCGTCGGCGTCATGTTTTACGTCCTGCTAGCGTTACGTGCCGAAATGCGCAAACGCGGCATCTTCGACGCCCAAACTCAGCCAAAACTCGATGTACTGCTCGATTTAGTCGCGCTGGGAACCGTCGCCGACGTCGTCAAACTAGACGCCAATAACCGGATTCTGGTCGCCCAAGGCCTAAAACGCATGCGCGCCCGACGTATGCACCCCGGCATCGCCGCCCTCTTCCGCGCCGCCGGACGCGAAGCCCGCCGCGCCAGCCCGTTCGATCTCGGCTTCGCACTCGGCCCACGCCTCAACGCAGCCGGACGCTTAGCCGACATGGCGCTCGGCATCGAATGCCTGACCACCGATGACGAAGGCCGCGCCTGGGTCATCGCCCAACAACTCGACACCATCAACAAAGAGCGGCGCGAGATCGAAGCCGGGATGCAAGACACCGCCCTTGCCCTGCTCGACAATTTCAGCCCCGCCGACAGCAACACCATCAGCGTCTTCGATGCGTCCTGGCATCAAGGCGTGATCGGGATCGTTGCGTCGCGATTAAAAGATAAATTTTATCGACCAACTTTTACCTTTGCCCCCGGCGGCGAAGGCTTAATCAAAGGCTCAGGCCGCTCCATCCCCGGCTTCCATTTACGCGACGCCCTCGATCTGGTCTCCAAACGCGCCCCCAGCCTGATCGAAAAATTCGGCGGCCACGCCATGGCCGCCGGCCTCACCATCCGCGCCGACGCCTTCGACGCCTTCTCCGCCGCCTTTGAACTAGTCGGCAGTGCCTTGCTAGGCAAACATCAGCTAGAACGCGTGATCGAAACCGACGGCCCGCTCGAAGACGCCTACTACACCACCGAATTCATCGAGCAAATGGAAGGCCAGGTCTGGGGCCAGGGCTTTGCCCCGCCGGTATTTTGCGATGAGTTCAAAGTCGTCAGCCAACGCATCTTGAAAGAAAAACATTTAAAGCTCTTGCTAGAAAGAAATGGCAATCGCTATGATGCAATCTGGTTCGGCCACACCGACGCATTAGGCAGCCGCGCCAAAGTTGCATTCCGGCTCGACGCCAACGAATACAACGGCGTCACCAAAGTGCAATTGATGGTGGAGCATGCTGAGGCGTTGGTGTAGCAAGGTCGCGCCAGGCGTGTTCACATATAACGTTTAGGCGCACCACTAAAAGCCCGTTCGGACTGAGTAGGCACGTAGTGCTGTACCCTTCGATACGCTACGCTACTCAGGATGATCGGAAGAATCGCTGCACTTACGATCGCCCTGAGTAGATGCGTAGCATCGTATCGAAGGGTACGCCCCGACGGACTACTCAGTACAAACGGTTTTTTTGATCTCCAAAGTCACCACGGCCTAATAACAACTTAAGCAGCCACTATGTCCAGACCACATCCGCCCCTGCACCGCATCCAAAAACCACCGATGACCAGCATGCAATTACGCATCACGATCATTGCCATTGTTGTACTGCTCGCAGGCGCGGCGTGGGTCCTGATCGGCATTCTGAAACCGGCCACACAACGCACTATCGTCATCACCACCGGAGCCGACAACGGCATTTATCGCAACTTCGCAGAGCACTATGCCAAAGTCTTAAAACGCGATGGCATTACGCTCGACATCCGGCCCTCATCGGGCGCGGTAGAAAATTTTGAACGGCTAAAAGACCAAAATAGCGCATACGAAATCGGCTTTATCCAATCCGGCATCGGCGACGCCGTCAGCGCCCCCAACTTACAAACCATTGCCGCCGTATCCTACGAGCCAATCTGGGTCTTTTATCAAGGCCGCGATACCATCGATCGCCTCTCGCAATTGCAAGGAAAACGGATATCTATCGGCGTTCCCGGCAGCGGTTTACTCGCAGTAACGAATGACTTGCTCAAGCAAAACGGCATCACTGATCAAAATAGCAAGCTAGAACAATGGAGCGCCCCCCAAGCCTATGCAGCACTAGAAAACAAAACCCTGGACGCAGCATTTTTTATCGGTCGGCCAGACGCAGAGATGCAGCAAACCCTGCTCAAAAGCGATCTCAAACTCATGAATTTTGCGCAAGCAGATGCACTGGTGCGCCAGTTCCCGGCGCTCTCCAAAGTCACCTTCCCGCGTGCCTCCACCAGCCTCGCCGATGACCTGCCGCACACTGACGTCACCCTGCTCGCCGCCACCGCACTACTCGTCTCCAAAGACACGCTCTATCCGGCATTGGCCTATTTGCTGCTAGACAGCGCCAACGAAATCCACGGCGCGCAAGACTACTTCAGCCCACGCGGCTACTTTCCGAATCAAAATGCCGACGATTTTCCGATCTCGGACGAAACCCTGCGCTACTTCAAATCAGGCCGCCCGTTTCTGCAACGCTATATGCCATTCTGGCTAGCCAACTTCATCGAACGCCGCTTCATTATTTTGCTGCCGTTTATGGCGCTGCTGTTCGGTCTGCTGCAAGCCATTCCACGGATGTACGCCGCGACGATGCGCAAGCGGCTGGTGGTTTGGTATCGCGAAATAAAATTGCTGGAAGATGAAATCTGGGCGACCAAAAACCCAAGTATCGATTGCGTCAACCGATGGCGTAATGAGATTGAAGAGATAGACGCCAACGCCAATCAGATTCAGATTCCGCAGCAGTATTTTGGGGATGTTTATGCGTTGAAGCAGGCTATTAATGTGGTGCGGGAGCGGATTGTTAGTGTGGGGGTGGTGGTGCGGGGGAAGGAGGTTAGTGCGGTTGATGATGGGGTGACTGGTCGGGTTTGAAAGTTGTATTTGTGCGAGTTTGAACGTCTATGGTTGACCCGCACCATTCGACCAAACTAACACCACACAGTAAGGAAAAATGAACGACAACAATAGTCACCGCCACAAAACCGCAGTCCCCTAAATCCCCATTTACCGATTGACCTCCGTTTTCAGCCAGAGTATCTTTGCTGCTTCCTCAAAAAGGAAACAGGTTTGAACGCCTGTCTCAACTTAATTCCAGACCGCATCATGCGGACTGCGCCTTCGATCGTCCTTTATGGGCGGCGGTGGCGGGGAAGCCTTCGGGCTTGCTGGGTTTTTGAGTTAGTTACCAGTCGTTCAATCCCGCTATTTGCCGCCCACCCTCGTCAACTAAAGGACTGATCGATGCGTAATACCAAGCCGCCGAAAAAATCAAAACTCCCAAAAACCAACCACCCCGCCGTCGCTGAGTCGCCGCCTGAGGCTATGATCATGGATCAAAAAGACGCCTCTCTCGCCGAGTTCGCCGCCGTCACTGCCGATGTCTGTCGCGGCCTCCATAGCTACCTCAGGATCGTCGAACAAAACGCCACCCAAAAATCACCCACAGTGAGCCATCACCATAGCGCCGCTTTGCAGTGCTGGGTGCTGGGCGATTGCCTCGACCTGGCTCTTGCGTGAGCATGCGAATAAAAAAATCGATGGGATCAATGAACAAAGTGCCGCGTACAGCAACGCTAGAAAGCTTCACTAGCGATAATGTTGCTCTGTGTGGGGTGCGGCAATTTTTTGTGGAGTTAGCCGTATTGCGGGGGTCTCTTGGTTTTTACAAGATTCGACGCCCTGCCGACTGTCTGCGTAACGGAGTGCGGATAATGTGATGCGTGAGCGAATCATCAGCGTAGCAACAACGGTACGCCGATGATCCGCTCATCGGAAGCTATAGCGACCTTCAGTAGTCGTTACGGGCTAAGAGGATGCTCGGTAATAAATTGGCGCAAAGCGGCGTTCACGCGCGTCTGCCAACCCTTGCCAGTGGCTTTAAAAGCATCCAGCAAATCCGCGTCTAAACGAATCGCCGTGAAAACCTTGGTTGCTTCTGCTTTTGGGCGACCGCGTGGGGGCTTTGCCGTCAGCGCTGCATAAAGCTCTGGAGGAAGCATCTCACGGGCAGGCCTGGCATTTTTAAAAAATTCCTCCGAAAGCTCCGGGTTGTCTGGATCGGCATCAATACCTGCCTGAATCTGTGCTTCTTCCTCGTCCGACGGAATGATCGTACCGGGTTTAAGTTTTGGCATAGTCTATCCCTTCTCTTTTGTTTGCTTTGCGTAAGCTGATCACGCGTATGCCATCGTTGCGAAGGCAGTAAATCATGACATATAGCCGTTCACCTGTGTAACCGACTGCCTTAAAACGCGCCTCTGGATATTGCTTACGCACGTCTTGCTCAATTGTTGCCGTATCCCAATCAAAATTTTCTATTTCAGTTAATGAAATACCATGATTTATTTGATTGGTTTTGTCTTTGCTTTTGTCAAATTCGATATGCATTATTGTATAAACATAAAATAGCCAGGTCAAATATTTAATGTAGAACAAAAAATATAGTGCGCTACGTGATTAAAGGATTTTTGTCACTTCAATCTGAGACTGTATTGCGCTATTCGATCGAATAAGATGGTTCGGCCTGGCAATTTAAGTATTAGGTTTAGCGACAAACAAAATGCCGGCGTTGTGCCAGAACGCGCAGGCAAGAATTCATAGCGTGATTGCCGTGTGGGCCGCGTATAATTTAGGGTTTATCGCAAGAGACATACATCATGGAAGCTGAACGCTTAAATTCCCTGCAAGCCCTCCTAGCCGACCTTACGGCCCGTGAAATCGAACTTCGGAGGTATCTTTGACTTCGATACGAAGTTAGAGAAGCTCGATCAAGTTAATGGCGAACTGGAAGACCCAGAAGTCTGGAACGACCAGAAACGCGCTCAGGAACTGGGCAAAGAAAAGAAATCCCTCGAATCCATCGTCGTCACGCTGACGAAGATTGAATCTGAGCTGCGCGACACTTCGGACCTGTATCAGATGGCCCGTGACGAGCAGGACGAAGAGACCATCGAGGCAGTGGAAGCCGATACCGAAAAGCTGAGCAAGCTGGTCGAGGGTATGGAATTTCGCCGTATGTTCAACAATCCGATGGACCCGAATAACTGCTTTATCGATATTCAAGCCGGTGCTGGCGGTACTGAGGCGCAGGATTGGGCATCGATGTTGCTGCGGCAATATTTGCGCTATTGCGAGCGCAAGGGTTTCAAGGTTGAGATCATGGAGCAATCCGATGGTGAGGTTGCCGGTATCAAAACGGCTACGCTAAAAGTCGAGGGCGATTATGCCTATGGCTTTTTACGCACCGAAACCGGCGTGCATCGTCTGGTGCGCAAGTCGCCGTTTGACTCTGCCAATGGTCGCCATACGTCGTTTTCGAGCTTGTTTGTGTATCCCGAGGTAGATGATTCGATTGAGATTGACGTTAATCCAGCCGATGTGCGGGTCGATACGTACCGCGCCTCTGGTGCTGGTGGTCAGCATATTAATAAGACCGACTCTGCCGTGCGCTTGACGCATGGTCCGTCGGGCATCGTTGTGCAATGTCAGAACGACCGCAGCCAGCACCGCAACCGTGCCGAGGCGTGGGATATGCTCAAAGCCAAGCTGTTCGAGTTGGAAATGCGCAACCGCATGACTGAGCAGCAAAAGCTTGAGGACTCCAAAACCGATGTCGGCTGGGGTCACCAGATTCGCTCTTACGTGCTGGATCAGTCGCGCATCAAGGATTTGCGGACTAACTTTGAGAGCGGCAACACTAAGGCGATCCTCGACGGCGATCTGGACGATTTCATCGCGGCGTCGCTGAAACAGGGCGTGTAATTACGCTTTGTTTTGCATTCAGAAAAAGGTTAAGCCGGGCAATCCCTTGGCTTAACCTGCCCCACCCTTCACAGCATCCATCAAAAAGAGCCTGACATGACGCCAATAACGCCAGATACCGAGCAGCAAGCTATTCCCCAGGACGAAAATAAAATCATCGCCGAACGCCGCGTCAAACTGACCGCGCTACGTTCTCAGGGCGTTGCATTTCCAAACGATTTCCGGCCTACCCACAAAGCGGCAGATTTGCAGGCGCGCTATGCCGACATGGATAAAGAAGCGCTGGATGTTGAGGCGGTCAAAGTGGTCGTTGCCGGGCGCATGATGCTCAAACGTGTCATGGGCAAAGCGTCGTTTGCGACCTTGCAGGATGCATCCGGCCCGAAGGCGGATGGACGGATTCAGCTATTTATTACCAAAGCATTGGCTGGCGAGGCGGAGTATGAGGCCTTTAAGCATTTCGATCTAGGCGACATTCTTGGCGCAGAGGGCACGCTGTTCAAGACCCAAACCGGCGAACTGTCGATCAAGATCAGCGTATTGCGTTTACTGACCAAATCGTTGCGTCCATTGCCGGATAAATTCCACGGTCTGTCGAATCAAGAAACCAAGTATCGCCAGCGTTACGTCGATCTGATCATGAGCGAAGAAACGCGCCGCACCTTTAAGGCGCGTACGGCCACGATGTCGTCGATCCGCCGCTTCATGGAGAAAAACGACTTCATGGAAGTCGAGACGCCGATGCTGCATACGATCCCCGGCGGCGCTGCGGCCAAGCCGTTTATCACGCATCACAATGCGCTCGATATGCAAATGTTCTTGCGCATCGCGCCGGAGCTGTATCTGAAGCGCTTGGTGGTCGGCGGTTTTGAGCGAGTGTTTGAAGTCAATCGCAACTTCCGTAACGAAGGCGTGTCGCCCCGTCACAATCCAGAATTCACGATGATGGAGTTTTATGCGGCGTATGTTGATTATCAATGGTTGATGACCTTCACCGAGGATATTATCCGTCAGGCGGCAATTGATGCGCACGGCACGGCGACGCTGACGTATCAAGGGCGCGAGCTGGATTTGAGTAAGCCGTTTGAGCGCCTGACCATCGTTGGGGCGATCAATAAATATGCGCCGCATTATGACGATGCGCAGTTGCAGGATGCGGCATTTATCAAAGCGGAATTGCAAAAATTTGGCGTCAAGCCATTCGCCACCGCCGGGCTGGGTGCGCTGCAATTGGCGCTATTTGAAGAGACTGCAGAAGCGCAATTGTGGGACCCGACTTACATCATCGACTATCCGGTGGAAGTCTCACCGTTGGCCCGTGCGTCCGATACTGTGCCGGGAATTACCGAACGGTTTGAGTTGTTTATGACGGGTCGTGAAATTGCGAATGGTTTCTCGGAGTTGAACGATGCAGAAGATCAGGCTGCCCGTTTTCAGGCGCAAGTTGCGGCGAAAGATGCGGGCGATGAAGAGGCGATGTATTACGACGCTGACTATATCCGTGCGCTGGAATATGGCTTGCCGCCGACCGGTGGTTGCGGGATTGGGATTGATCGTTTGATGATGCTGATGACGGACTCGCCGAATATTCGTGACGTGATTTTGTTCCCGCATTTGCGTCGTGAGGATTAATCTGGCATAGATGCAACTGTATTGATGAACTGCCGCCTGCTGTGTTGGGGCGGCAGTTTGTGTTTACCCCACTGTTCCAACTGTATCGGCGTGTTACACACATTTACAGCTGAAACACTATGCTGTTTCAATTCCTGATAAGAATCATCGATAATCATTATGAATAAATAAAAATGTAACGGGAGAAAATTATGTCAGAACCAACATCCAAAAATCGCATTCATCCACTGGTAGCGACCGCTGCGGTTGCCGTCACGCTGGTCTGCCTGGTGGGCGTTGCCGCCATCACAGGGTTGATCCCAAACTCACAAAGTACGACATCCCCGCCGGGGGCCGCGATGTCAGCACCAAATACTGGTTATGCCAATAACGCGCCTGAAGCAGCGCAAAATACTACCCCGACACCGACGCAAATGGCTAATCAGAGCAACAGTCAGATGCCAGCGCAGCAATCGAATTACGCTACTGGGCAGCCAGCCGTTCAACAGAATTATGCTGACGAACAACGCCCTTCTCCCATTGCACAAACGCCTGTCTGCAACAGTTGCGGTCGCGTCGAATCCATTCAGGCGGTTCAACAAGCAGTTAAACCGAGTGGCGTAGGTGTTGCCGCTGGCGCATTGCTGGGCGGTATCCTTGGTCATCAGGTTGGTCACGGCAATGGCAACACGCTGGCGACCGTGGCCGGTGCTGTTGGTGGCGGTTTTGCGGGCAATGAAGTTGAGCGGCGTACCCGGACGACGACGTCTTATCAGGTACATGTGCGCATGGAGAATGGAAAAATGCGCAGTTTTCCACAATCGGCTCAGGAATGGCGCGTGGGCGATCCGGTTCGCGTAGTAAACGGGCATCTGGAAGGCCGCGGCTAATCGGGAAGTAATTGCTGCTGTGACATAAAAAAACCGCTGACTCTCTGGTAGAGAACAGCGGTTTTTTTCGAGCTATTTTCAGACGATTATCTAGCCTCGTCTATCCATGCCAGTTGAATGGCTTCAAGAATTTTTTCGCCAGAACGGTTCGGATCATCATCAAATCCATCCAGTTCACAGACCCATTTATGCAAGTCGGTGAACCGAATCGTCTCTGGGTTGGTATCAGGAAACTTGTCGTATAGCGCCTCTGCAATATGCAGTGTGTCTATCCATTTCATTTGGCTACTCCTGGCTTAGTGATTTTCACTGGCGTGATTGATCGTGTATTTTGGAATTTCAACAACCAAGTCTTCCTCGCCCACAATTGCCTGACAAGACAGGCGCGATTCTGCTTCCAGTCCCCAGGCCATATCCAGCAAATCTTCTTCTTTGTCATCGAGTTCATTGAGCGATTTAAAGCCTTCGCGCACGATAACGTGACAAGTTGTGCAAGCGCACGATTTTTCGCAAGCGTGTTCGATATCGATGTCATTTGCTAGCAAAACATCGCATACCGATTTACCGGGGGCGGTTTGCAAAATAGCGCCATCAGGGCAGTAAGTTGGATGGGGTAGTACGACAATTTGAGTCACTTGAATTACCTCTACAGTATTTGGTGTGATGAACTAAATTAGCATTAATGTTGATTGCTTGCAGCGTCAGGAAACTTGATCCAGCGTTTTACCGGTCAGTGCATCGTGAACGCTGCGATCCATGCGACGTGCGGCGAATTCTTCGGTGCCACGCGCTAATGCATCGACCGACGCCTTGATCGCTAAATGATCGTCACCTTTTGCCTTGGCCCGGACCTCTACAATCAAGGCCGCTATGGACACGCGTTCGTCCTCCGACAATAAGGCTGCATCACTTATCAAGGCAGATTCGGTTGCCAGCACAATACGCTCGGCCTCAACTTGCTCTTCTCTTAATGCGCGTAACTGCATATCGACATCGGCGGAGGTATGCGAATCCTGCAACATTCTTGCAACTTCATCGTCCTCAAGCCCGTACGATGGTTTGACGTTAATGGAGGCCTCAACGCCTGAGCGCAACTCACGCGCGGAAACAGATAGCAAACCATCGGCATCAACTTGATAGGTCACACGAATGCGCGCAGCGCCTGCCGCCATCGGCGGAATACCGCGCAACTCGAACCGGGCCAGAGAGCGACAATCGCTGACCAGTTCGCGCTCGCCTTGCACGATATGTACAGCGAGAGCGGTTTGACCATCTTTAAACGTCGTGAATTCCTGCGCCCGTGCGCAGGGAATCGTCGAGTTACGGGGAATAACTTTTTCAGCCAGACCGCCCATCGTCTCAATCCCTAATGATAGTGGGATTACGTCGAGCAACAGCCAATCGTCTCCGGGAGCGCGGTTGCCAGCCAGTAAATTGGCTTGAATCGCAGCGCCAAGTGCGACGACTTTATCGGGATCGATATTCGCTAAAGGCGTGGTGTGGAAAAATTCGCCGACCGCTTTACGAATTGCCGGCATTCGGGTTGCGCCGCCGACTAGTACGACGCCATCGATATCATCGGCGCTAAGGTTAGCGTCACGCAGCGCTTTTTTGGTCGGCGTCAGTGTCTTGGCGACCAAGTGTTGGGTTAATTCGCCGAAGACGCCTGCGGTCAGGGTCAGATGGACTAGCTCACCTGAGCTTAAAACAGCATCGATAGTGACTTCGGTTTTGGATGACAGTAATTCTTTGGCCTCACGCGCCTTAACCATCAGTACACGGGTATCGCTGTCGGAGAGCGGCGCCAGTTGGGACTCCTGACTGATCCAACAAAAAATCCGATGATCGAAATCATCGCCGCCGAGCGCAGAATCGCCACCGGTTGCCAGCACCTCAAAGACGCCTTTAGTCAATTTTAAAATGGAGATATCGAACGTGCCGCCGCCCAGATCGTAGACGACGTAGACGCCTTGCGATGCATTATCGAGGCCATACGCAATGGCCGCTGCGGTCGGTTCGTTTAACAGGCGCAAGACATTGATGCCAGCCAGTTGCGCCGCATCTTTGGTGGCCTGACGTTGCGCATCGTCAAAGTAAGCGGGGACCGTGATGACCGCACCGACCAGATCGTCGCCGAGTGCATCTTCGGCTTGCTGGCGTAGCGTTGCCAGAATCTGGGCAGAAATCTCGACCGGACTTTTTACGCCAGCAACCGTTTTGATTTGCACCATGCCCGGCGTGTCCTGAAAATCGTAAGGCAGATTTTCTGCGTAAGCGATATCTTTCAGACCGCGCCCCATGAAGCGCTTGACCGACAGAATGGTATTTTTCGGATCGCTAATTTGCTCGGCCTGCGCCTTGTAACCAATATGCGCATGACCGTTAGGCAAATAACGCACGATAGACGGCATTAACGGCCGCCCTTCTTCGTCGTTCAATACTTCGGGAATGCTATTGCGTACCGTGGCGACGAGCGAATTAGTGGTGCCAAGATCGATCCCCACCGCCAACCGATGTTGATGGGGAGCTGTGGACATGCCGGGCTCTGAGATTTGAAGGAGTGCCATAGTTTTATTCCGGGAGAGCAATGCGGATGCCGAGCGCGATAAACGCTGAGCCAGCCAAACGATTCAGATAAATGGCGGCCGATGCTTTGCGTTGAAAAAAAGCGCCGACCATGCCAGAGAAACAGGCAATCGCACTGAAAATAGCGAGCGCCTGCAGAATAAATACTACCGCCAGCAACAGCATTTGCGCAGGAATATGCCCGGCTTGTGCGTTCACAAATTGCGGTAAAAATGCGATAAAAAACAACGTCACTTTTGGATTGAGAACGTTAGCGATCACGCTTTGCCAATAAATGCGCGACAACTTGATCGGCTTAGCCGGACCTTGCATGTGAATAGCGGCGGTCGATAGCAAAGTACGTACACCAAGATAAATCAGATAACCGGCACCGGCGTAGCGCAACAACACGTAGGCGTTCGGTGAAGCCTTGATCAATGCCGCAAAACCAAATACCGCGAGCATGGTGTGAAAAAACAGACCTGAGCTAAAACCCAAGGCGGCGACCAAACCGGCTTTTCTGCCCTGCGCAATCCCACGCGTGAGCACATAAATATTGTCTGGACCGGGTGCCAGCGTGAGGGTCATTGCGGCGAGTAAAAATAACCAGACTTCAGGCATATCGGTCTCTGCTCATGCGGTTGTGGATTTTATGATTCCAGAATGGAAAAGGTATTACCGATTTCTTCAGCAAATTTTTCCAAAAACATGAGTTGTCGCACAAATTGCGCGGCTTTCTCAAAATCCCGGGCGCTCATCGATTCGTGCTTGTCCGTGGTACTCGGCATAGAACTACTGAGTCGGAGAC